>NZ_DASSTI010000072.1:0-21143 GCF_035708005.1 Segeticoccus sp.
GCCATCGAGGCCAGGTCGTCGCGGTCGAGCAGGTCGGGCGCACTGACGCCGACGAAGACGTCGGCGCCTCGCACACACTCGCCCAGGGAGCCGGAGGCACCGGAGCCGTTGGTGTGCTCGGCAAGCCAGCTCTTCTCACCCTCGAGGTCGTCGCGGTCGGGCCCGAGGGCACCCAAGCTGTCGCACACGACCACGTCACCGACACCGGCGTGCAGCAGCAGCCGCGACACCGCGCTCCCGGCGGCGCCCGCCCCGGACACCACGACCCTCAGCTCCTCGAGCTTCTTCCCGACGACGCGCAGCGCGTTCGTCAGCGCTGCCAGCACCACGATCGCCGTCCCATGCTGGTCGTCGTGGAAGACCGGGATGTCCAGCTCCTCGCGCAGCCGCTCCTCGATCTCGAAGCAGCGCGGCGCGGAGATGTCCTCCAGGTTGATCCCCGCGAAGCCGGGCGAGATGGCCTTGACGGTGCGCACGATCTCGTCGGCGTCCTTGGTGTCCAAGCAGATCGGGAACGCGTCGATCCCCGCGAACCGCTTGAACAGCGCCGCCTTGCCTTCCATCACCGGCAGCGCGCCGAGTGGGCCGATGTCCCCGAGTCCGAGCACGGCGGTGCCGTCGGTCACCACCGCGACCGTGTTGCGCTTGATCGTGAGCCGCCGCGCGTCCGAGGGGTTCTTCGCGATCGCCAGGCACACCCGCGCCACCCCCGGGGTGTAGACCAGCGACAGGTCGTCGCGGTTGCGGATCGGCACCTTCGACTCGACCTGCAGCTTGCCGCCCAGGTGGACCAGGAAGGTGCGGTCGCTGACCTTGCCGATCTGCACGCCCTCGACCGCGGCCATCGCCTCGACCAGCTCGTCCGCGTGGGTGGTGTCCCGGGCCGCCGCGGTCACGTCCACCCGCAGCCGGGCACCGCCGGAGGCCTGGATGTCGAGGCCGGTGACGAGCCCGCCGGCGTGCTCGATCGCGGTGGTCAGCTCACTGACGGCGGTGGCGCGGGCGGGCAGCTCGAGGCGGACGGTGATGGAGTTGGACACGGAGGGGACGGCAGTCATGGCCCACATTGTCGCGGACTGCCATGGGGTATGCCGCAACCCCACCTCCCAGCGCGTCGCCCGCGCCGCGAGAGGCGTCGAGCGGGCATCGAGCGGGTCCTCAGGGCTGGGTGGACGGGGGCTGCGTGGACGAGGGCTGTGTGGACGACGGCTGGGTGGATGAGGGCTGTGTGGACGACGGCTGGGTGGAACCGGTCGGCGGCTCCAGCCCCAGGTTCACGTGCGACTCGGTGCCCGGGTCGATCTGGACGATCTCGCGGCCGCCGGGCGGCGTGCTGAACGGCTCCTGGGACTCGGGTGTCGCCTGCAGGAGGTAGCGACCCGGCTGCAGGTCCGCGAACTGGTAGTTCCCCGAGCCATCGGTCGTCTGGGTGCGCCCCTCGGCTCCCGGGACCGGGGTGCCGTTGGCGTCCACGGGGGTGAGGGTGACCGTCACCGGCTGCGTCGCGGCCGGTTCGACCGGCTCGGTGACCCCGTCACCCCGCTGGCCGTCGCCGTTGGTGTCCTGGAAGGCCACGCCGGCGAGCGAGGACAGGACGATTCCCGCGTCGACCTGGACCGAGCCGTCGGCCGGGAGCGTGATCGTTCCGCTGTGCCCGGTGGAGTCCACGTCCGAGTCGGTGGAGGAGGCCGTCGGGTCGCTGGTGGAGGCGGTGGTGAACCCCGCGACCCGGGACAGCGGGTCGGGCAGGGTCATCGCGACGCTGTAGCCGCTCCCGGCGGGCACCTGCGCGAACCGGTAGGTGCCCAGCGTCGCCGGGTTGTTCGGGTCGTCGGCGGTCTGCTGGGTGACCGGCTGGCCGTCGACGAGCACCGGCTGGCCGTCGCGCAGCAGCTGCACGGTCACGCCACCGACGCCGGGCTCGCCGGCGTCCTGCTGCCCGTTGCTGTTCTCGTCGTCCCAGACCCACCCCGAGATGACCCCGGTGGACTGCGACTGGGTGGGGCTCGGCGACGAGGAGCCGCCCGACGGCGAGGTGCTCGACGGGCCGGGGCTCGCCGGCGCGGACGGCGTCGTGGAGGTGGGCGTCGGCACGGGAGTCGAGCCGGTCGGGGTCGGTGTGGGCGTCGACCCGGTCGGGCTGGGCATCGGCGCGCTGCCCGACGGCGCCGGGCCGGACGCGCTGCCGGAGGAGGACGGCGGACCGCCGGCGGAGCCCGACGGGCCGGACCCGGACGGCGACGGTGCCGAGCCGCCGGACGTGGGCGGCGACGTCGGGTTGGGCGTCGGCGCGGCGGAGGAACCGGACGACGTCGGCGACGGGGACGCAGACTGCCCGGACGACGACGGCGGCGGGGCCGCCGCGACGCGGGGCGGCTGCCCGCCCTGACCGCTGCGGGGCGCCGGCGGTGGCGGCTTCGGGGTGTCGGCGGGCTGGCGCGGGTCGCCGCTCGGCACCCGTCCGGAGGCGGCGGGCACGACGGAGACGCCGTCCCGGTAGGCCGTACCCCACGTGAGGACCGAGCGGACGTAGGACATGGACGCGTTGTAGCGCAGCACGGCGGCGGTCAGCCCGGTGACCGTGCGCAGGTTCCCCCCACCGGCGCAGAGGTAGCGAGCGGCACCCAGCGAGGCGTCATACACGTTGTTGGGGTCGCGCACCCCGTCCCCGTTGCCGTCCGAGGCGACCGCGGCCCACGTGGACGGCAGGAACTGCATCGGCCCGACCGCCCGGTCGAACTGCGCGTTGCCGTCGAGGCGTCCCCCGTCGCTGTCGGTGATCACCGAGGTGCCGGGCATGGAGCCGTCCAGCAGTGGACCGAGGATCGTCCCCCGGGTGGTGCCCTGCGCGTCGACCCGTCCCCCGGCGGCATGGTCGGACTCGATCCGCCCGATGCCGGCGAGCAGCCACCAGGGCACGCCGCAGCGGGGGTCCTGGGCGGCCATCGTCGCCGCGGCCTGCCGGTAGGCGTCCAGGACGATCAACGGTATGCCGGCCACGGCACCCTGCATGGTCGTCGGCAGGTCACCGCGCAGCGCCGCGGCGCCGAGCAGCTCGGCGGCGGCGAGGTCGCGCCCGGAGACGTGCGCTCCCCGCAGCTGGTCACCCACGCTCTGCCCGTGCCGGGCGGAGGGCAGCACCCCGCCGGTCCACGACGGCGGGGGCGGCGTCCCGGGGCGCAGGACCCCGGTCGAGCCGTCTCCGGCACCGACGGCCTCACCCGACCACGCCACGGTCAGCGAGCCGGTGTCGCGCTGTGGTCCCGTGGCGCCGACGGTGCCCACGGACGAGGCCGTGGCAGCGGTGGCCAGCACAGCACCCACGGCACCGGCGATGAGGGGCCGTCGGCGGCACCCCGGTCGACCGAGTGCCGCCAAGCCCGTTGCCCTGACACCTGACTGCCCCATGCGCGCTCGCCCACCTCCACGCCGCACTGGTCCGGACCAGAGTTCTCGCGGCGTGCGACATCCCGCCTGCCACGGACCCTCTTGTCCTGTGACACTAGGCCGCCGCAACGACCCTCGCCAGCGATCGGCGAAACTGTCGGGGAAATGTCAGGAACCGCCCGCCCCTCCCAGACGGCTCGCAGCATCCGCGATCGGCCGGTCCGGGCGTTCAGGTGATCGGCAGGGCGGTCGCCAGCAGGACGATGACGACCGACCCGATCAGGGAGCCGACCGCGAGCGCCCGGGCGACCTCCTTGCGGCCGGTGCCGTGGGCCCAGCCGTGCAGCCCGGAGGCGAGTAGGACGAGCGCGAAGACGGTGAGCTTGGCCAGGAGCGTGCGCCCGTAGCCCGGATGGGTCAGCGAGGTGAACGTGACGCCCTCCCGCCAGGCGAGCAGCGCGCCGGTGCCGACCTGGACCGGCAGGAAGACGCTGAGGGTGTAGACGCCGAAGCGCTGCCCGACGCTGCGCATCAGTCCGGCGGCGTCGGCCACCTTGAGCCGCTGCCGGATCAGCGGCAGGAGCAACGCCGTCAGGGTCAGCTGGCCGCCGACCCACACCATCGCCGAGACGACGTGCAGGAAGCGCACGAAGGGCCACAGTCCGAGCACCGGTTCTCCTGTTGCCTTGAGATGCGTCTAACGGGTCACCGTGATGCTGCCGTGCGCCCCGCGGGCGGCGTCCACCATCACGTGGTCCAGGACCGGGTAGTGCCCCGGCGCGGGCAGGGTCAGCTCGACGAAGCCGCCCTCTCCCGGCTCGAGGTCGAGCGCCTGCGCGGCGCCCTTCTCGGCGTTGCCGCGGCGCAGCAGGTAGGCGCCCTCCTTGAAGACGGTGTCGAACTGGGTCCCGACCACGTGGAACGAGCTGGGCCGGACCAGTCCGTCGTCCACCACCCAGAAGCGCACGCGGTCGCCGGCGCGGGCCCGCAGCGGGAAGTGGTGGTACTGGTCGACGTAGCCGTTGAACACGACGGCGTCCGGCGTGCCCTGCGCCATCTTGGTGAAGTCCCCGTGCTGGCCCTGCGGGCCGAGGTAGAGCTCGGACTGCACGAGCACCCACTGGTGGTCCACCGGCGGCAGGTGGGGCGGGTCGATGACGACGGCGCCGTACATGCCGTTGCCGATGTGCTGGAGCATCGGCTCGGTCGCGCAGTGGTACATCCACGCCCCCGAGTGCCGGGCGGTGAAGCGGAACGTCAGCTGCCCACCGGGCGGCACGGTGCGCATGGCCCGGTCCGGGGAGACCTCACTGGCGTGGAAGTCGATCGAGTGGCCCATCGCCGACTCGTTGCGCAGGGTCACCACGAAGGTGTCACCGACGCGCCCGTGCAGGATCGGCCCCGGGACCGTCCCGTTGAACGTCCACATCCGTTGCCGCACACCGGGAGCCACCTCGAGCACCTTGTCGACGGCACGCAGCGTCACGTGGTGCAGCCGGCCGGCGGGAACCGGTGGGAGCACGGCGCTTCGCGGGTGGAACGACGGCGACGGCATGGCAGCCGGGTTGAGCCGCGCGTCGCGGGTGGCGCCCTGCCGATCCGCTCCCGACGCGGCGTTCGGCACGGCCATGCCGGCCATGTCGTGTGAACGACCGGTCACGTTGACCTGCAACGTCATTCCGGCTTCCTTGTGCCCCGGGACGGTGCACCACCCCTCGCGCGAGGACTGCACCGTGCCCAGGTCGAGGCGCTGGTGGTCACCCATCTGCAGCATGCGGGTGCGTGGGCCGCCCGGGAAGGCCAGGTCGTGCCGCATGGGGTCCTTGTTCGTGACTTCGAGGACGACATGGGTCCCCCGGGGGACGGTGATCGTCCCCGGCGCAATGTCCATGTTTGCCAACGTGATCGGCACGACCCGGGTGCCCCTCTCGGCGGCGGCCGACGCGGACGACGCGGCAGGGCGGGAGGACCCGTCGGCCACGGGCTGGGTCCCGCCGCGACCGCTCAACGCGATACCCACGGCCACGAGCAGCATCACCAGTCCGATCGCCAGCCCGCCGACGACCGCGCGATGGCCCGTGTGCCGGGACGTCACCTCCGCACCCGACGTCGCCGGGGGCGTCCGGAACAGCACGGCGGTCAGCAGCAGGCCGACGAAGGCCAGGACCGCCACGACCACAAGTCCCCAGCCGACCCGTGCAGCGACCCCGCGCGGGCCGTGGGAACCGGCTCCTGTGCCGACCGCGACGAGGGCGACGCCGACGTTGAGCGCGACGACCCGGGCGGCACCGAAGCGGTCCAGCACCCCGGACAGCCGCCGACCGTCGGCGGGCCCCCGGCCGAGCACCACCGGCACCAGGTAGGTCAGGGCACCGAGCAGGACCTGCGCGACGAAGCCGACCAGCAGCAGCGGCACGATGCGGGCCACGGCGTCCGCGGCACCGGCAGCGGGGTGCGTCGCGGCGAGCGCGTTGAACACCTGGCCGCCGAGGTCGACCGCGAGTGCGACGACCAGCCAGCCGGTGCCCGCCGCCATCAGCCAGGCCGCGGTCGAGCGGGGGGTCTTCTGCCGGGCGGTCCGCACGAACGGGTCGAGGGCCAGCACGGCACCGGCGCTGTAGCCCACGAGGCCGAGGACGACGACCGCCGGCACGGCCAGGAGCAGTCCGACCAGCAGCGCCAGCAGCCCGGCGCCGGTGAGGGCGAGACTGCGCCGGGCGGTGGGCACGATGCCCTCGACCATCCGGGTGCGCAGGATGGTCGGCCACAGCGCGAACTGCGTGCCGAGGATCGTCAGGGCCACCCAGCCCAACAGGTTGAGGTGCACGTGCGCGGCATACAGGCGTGGCTCCCAGGGCGCGGGGACACCGAAGGCGAGCGCCGAGCCCAGGCCGATGCCGGCCAGCAGCGCGACGGCGGCCGCGCGGTAGAAGCCGACGAGGGGGGTGAACCGGCCACCCAGGGCACGACGGCCCGCACGGACCAGCCCGAGGAGGTGCCAGCCGATCACGACGGCGAGCGCGCTGGCTGCGGCGACCGTCACGATCGGGTGTGCCGTGGTGACGCCGGTGAGCACTGCCACCACGGCGGCGTTCAGCGCCGCGAGCTGCCAGCCGGCCGCCCGGCGCGAGCCCTCCGGCAGGTGCAGGAGCGTGATCGTGAAGTGGCGGCTCCAGACGACGATCGCGTTCGTCACCGCACCGAGGGCGAACAGGTGGATGACCAGCCAGCGTGGGGCGGACCCGAACACGTGGAACGGCACGGTCGCCACCGCCGCGACGAGGTAGCCGACGACCACGGCGTTGGCGACCAGGTGCCAGGAGGCCCGGTCCCGCAGGACCGACCCACGCGCCCCTGGGGCCTCGGGCGCCGCAGTCGCGGGACGGGCGGAACGACGGCTGCGCACGACGGTGACCGCGGTGACGACGAGGAAGAGCAGCAGCGCGACCTCGTTCAGGACTCCCCCGACCTGCCAGGCCAGGCGGTTGCCGAGCGCGTCGCCGCCGAGGAGCCGCACCAGCAGCGAGAGGTGCAGCAGCGCGAGGTGGACGTAGAACACCCGGCGGTAGGGCAGCCGCACGCCGAGCACCGCCGGCACGATCACCGGCGCGTGGGCGAAGACCATGGACATGACGAAGCCCAGGAAGATGCTGTGCAGCATCGCGTCGTATGCCGACCCGTCGGCCATCCGCCCCACGGCGAGCCACAGCGCTCCCCCGGCGGCGAGCCAGACGTAGCCGGCCAGCAGGGCGGCGGCCATGTAGCGCGTCAGGCCCGGGATGCGGATCGTGCGGCGGGCGACGTCGTAGCGCAGCAGCCACCCGGCGACTCCGATGAGCGCGGCCCCCGCCAGCCGGACCCCGAGGTCCTCGGTCCACAGCGACAGGACGAGCGCCGTGAGCAGCGCACCGGACAGGGCGACGAGGACCCGGCGCACCGGCTCGGAGGTAATGGCCACCCGGGACAGCTCGAGCCGCTCCCCGGCGATCGTCAGGACGAGGAAGCCCGCCAGCCACGGGACGAAGCGCGGGACGTCCCACCCGGCCAGCCAGAGGCCGGCGGCGACCGGCCAGCAGGCCGCGCCGGCGGTCATCACGGCGGTGTGGACCGCGGGCTGGAGCTGGTAGAGCGCGAGGAACACGGCCACGAGCGCCAGTCCGGCGAAGGTCAACAGGGCGGGACCCAGGACGAAGGGGGCGCCCGCGATCGTGGCGAGTCCGCCCAACCCGGCGGCCGCCGGCGCGAGGAAGGCCCACCAGCGACCGAGCGCGACCGCGCGCTCGGCGCTGATGAGGGTACCGAGGAAGGCCAGCGCCATGAGCGGCCCGTGTGCGGCGGCCAGCGGGAGCGCGGTGTGCGGCACCGGCAACCCGAGCAGGATCAGGGCGGCCCAGAGCCCGGCGAGCAGCGCCACGACGCCCAGGGCCATCCACGGGCCGATGCGGCGGGCGCGCCCGCGGGGGCGCAGCACGGTGGACGGGTTCACGACGCATAATTTACAGTGTTGGTAACGTAAAAATGAACTCTGCAGGGCGTGTGGGAAGGTGGTGCCATGCCGCAGGCACGACACACGGCCGACGACCGGCCGGCCCGGGTGGGCGCGAGTCGCGCCCGCGCCCTCGAGGTGCTCCAGGACGCCGGGCAGCCGCTCGGGGTGCAGGAGGTCGCCGAACTGATGGACCTGCACCCGAACACGGCGCGGGTGCACCTCGACGCGCTGGTGGGGGCGGGCCTGGCCACCCGCGACCGGGAGGAACGCGACACCCCGGGCCGCCCTCGCACGGTCTATGCCGCGGCGCCCGGGGAGGCGCCGCTCGGCCAGCGCAACTACCGCCTGCTCTCGGAGATCCTCACCAGCCTGCTGGCCGCCTCCCTGCCCCAGCCGGGTCGGGCCTCGCTCGAGGCCGGCCGGGCCTGGGGCCGCTACCTGTCGCAGCGGCCGGTCCCCTTCCAGCAGGTCGACACCGAGGAGACGGTCGACCAGCTGCTCGGGGTGCTGAGCGAGATCGGCTTCGACCCGGAGCGCGACGACCAGCCCGACGACCAGCACGACGACACCGGCCAGCGGATCCGGCTGCGCCACTGCCCGTTCCGCGAGGTCGCCAAGGAGCACCGCGACGTGGTGTGTGCGATCCACCTCGGCCTCATGCAGGGCGCCCTGAGCGAGATGGAGTCCCCCCTGACGGCGGACCGGCTCGACCCGTTCGTCGAGCCCGCCCTGTGCGTCGCCCACCTCGCGCCGGCGCGGGACGGCGGCCCGGCACCCACGGAGCTCCCGACGCCGACCGCGCGACCCGCGACGAGCTCCGCGGCGGCCGCACGGCCCGGTTCGTCAGTACCAGAAGCGCCGTCAGTACCAGAAGCGCTCTGAGGTCGCCGGCAGGGCGGCCACCGACTCGTCATGGGGGTCCGCGACCCGCTCCCCGGCAAGCTCGCCGAGCCGGAGCAGTGCGGGCACGCCGGTGACGACGCCTCCGTCCTGCACCAAGGCCGGGATCGTCCGGTCACCCAGAGCCGTCCAGGCGTCGTGCCATGCCCGGATCCTCCGGTAGGCCTCGGAGGTGACCGGACCGCGAGCTGGACTCACGGCATACCCGAACTCGCGCAGCGGTGCCGACTTCGCGTGGCCGGCCCGGATGGGCGCGGCCAACAGGGCGCGCAGGATCTCGGGGTTCCCGATGTCCAGCCCCTCGACCCAGTACGCGCGGAACAGCAGTCGGCGAACCTGGTCCGCCACACCTGCACCGACCGCCTCCGCGAAGCCGGCCACCGCTGCACGAGTGCTCGGAAGGAGGGCGGGCGGCCGCCCCGGCAGCTCCTCGCCCGGCAACAGCAGCTCCTGCACCTGGCGCCACTCCCGGGCCAGGTCGCGCGAGCCGTCGCCGTCCAGCCGCAAGCCGGTCAGCGGGGTCTGGGGTGCGTGTTCCACCGCTCGCCACTCGACGACGGCGTCGGTGCCGACCAGGAGGTCGGCCCGCCAGCTCGCCAGGTAGCTGAAGGGGCAGCTGAAGTCCCCGTAGACGATGGTGCCCATGTCCTCTCCCTCATCGAGCGTGCCGGCCATCCCACCGGCAGGACCATCGTGGGCCATTCCACTTGTTTTTACAATACCTGCAGTGAAAAAATGAGCCGGTCGGTTCGGCCAGCCTGAGGAGGAGAACCCGTGACCTATGTGATCGCGCAACCGTGCGTCGACGTCGTGGACCGTGCGTGCGTCGAGGAGTGCCCCGTGGACTGCATCTACGAGGGCAGCAGGGCGCTGTACATCCACCCCGACGAGTGCGTGGACTGTGGGGCCTGCGAACCGGTGTGTCCGGTGGAGGCCATCTACTACGAGGACGACGTGCCCGAGCAGTGGGCGGAGTACACGACCGACAACGAGCGGTTCTTCAGCGAGGTACTGCCGGGTCGGGACGAACCACTCGGGTCCCCCGGCGGTGCGGCGAAGTTCGGAACGCTTGGGGTGGACACCCCGCTGGTGGCGGCGTTGCCGCCGCAGGAGGCCGCCGTCGAGAACTGAGTGACGGGGTGCTGTGGCACCACCTCGACGTGGTGCCGACAACTGAACAGCTGACGCGTCCACTGGTGGAGGTGGCGGGAATCGAACCCGCGTCCGCTGACGGCAAAACAGGGCTTCTCCGGGTGCAGTGCGCTGTGGATTTTCTCGGCCCCAGTGCTCGCACGCACACGTCCACTGACAGGCCCAGTCGAGTAAGAGTCCCGCGCAACCCCCCGACGAGGCTACGCAGCAAGCTTCCTAGCTGACGTCAGTGACCGGGTCGGAAGCTTTCCCGGGCTGACGGACTTCGGGGCTCGCTCAGGCGGCGAGGGCGAAGTCGGTGCGCTTGGAATTGGCACCTATTGGTTTGCAAGGAGCGTTAACGAGGTGACCTTGCCTCCTCGACCCGCTTCCCCTGATTCGGCGACCAACGTCGAAACCGATCACCCCCTGGTACGGGGTGGATACGTCACGCTGTTCAGTTGTCAACACGCCCAACGGCGAGGTCAGGCTATCGGGTGAACGTCCCGGAGTGCCACGTCATTCCCGATCAGGGCCCGGGCGGCGAGCAGGCCCTCCTCGAAGGCGCGCACGGCGTTGAGCCGATCGGTGCTCCGGGCGCCCCCCACGACCAGGTGCGGCACCCCCTGCTGCGCGAGGGTGCCCGAGAGCGGGTCGTGGGGCAACTGCCCCGCGGCGAGGACCACCGTGTCGGCGGCCACCAGCTCCGGCCCGTCGGGACCGATCACCCGGACCCCCTCGGCCACGATCGCCTCGTAGCGGACGCCGGTGCGCAGGACCGCTCCCCGGCGGCGCAGCTCGCCGACCAGCACCCAGCGGGTCGACCGTCCGATCCCCGCGCCGACGCGACCGGTCCGGCGCATCAGGGTGACCTGCCGGGCCGGCGGGTCGAGCGCGGGGGCAGCTCCGTGCGCGAGCGGGAGGTACTCCGCGCGGAAACGGCGCAGGTCACCGGGTCCGTCGGCGCTGGTCGGGTGCCGGAGCAGCACGTGGGCCAGGTCGACGCCGATGCCGCCGGCGCCCACCACGGCCACGCGCGTCCCGATGTCGGACGCCCGCCCGCCTGCGAGGGCCCCGAAGGCCTGGGGGTAGGTGAGCACGTGGGGCAGGTCCGCACCGGGCAGCCAGGGCACGCGGGGCCGGACGCCGGTCGCCACGACGACCCCGTCCGCGCCGGACAGGTCCGCCAGGTCGCCTGGCCCCAGGGGCCGACCGAGGCGCACCTCCACGCCCAACCGGTCCAGCTCCGCCGCGTAGTAGCGGACCGTCTCGCCGTAGTCGTCCTTGCCCGGCACCAGTCGGGCGAGCCGGAACTGTCCGCCGAGCTCTGCCTCCCGCTCGAACAGCTCCACCTGCGCGCCGGCGAGCGCCAGCTCGCGCGCCGCGGCGAGGCCGGCCGGGCCCGCGCCCGCGACGACGTAGCGACGGCCACCGCCGGAGCGGGCTGCCGGCGCCGGCAGCTCCCGCTCCCGCCCTGCCCGCGGGTTCACCATGCAGGAGACGGGCTCGTCGACGAGGGAGCGGTCGATGCAGGCCTGGTCGCAGGCGATGCAGACGTTCACGGCACGGCCCACTCCGGGACCCGCGCCCGGGCGGCCCTTGGCCACGATCTCGGGGTCGGCGAGGAAGGGGCGCGCCATCGCGACGAAGTCGGCGGCGCCGCTGCGCAGCAGCTCCTCCCCCTGCCCCAACCGGTTCACGCGGTTGCCCGCGATCACCGGCAGGTCGCCGACCGCCGACTTGACGGCGGCGGCTTCCGGGGCCCACGCCACCGGCGGCACGGTGAGCTGCACGGTCGGCACCGGTGACTCGTGCCAGCCGATGCCCACATTGATCGCGTCGACGCCCGCGGCGGCGAGCGCCCTGGCCAGCTCGACGGTCTGCTCCCCGCTCGTCGAGCCGGGCACCAGGTCGGCGCCGGACATCCGGTAGATGACCGGGAAGTCGACCCCGACGGCGGCCCGCACCTTCACGACCACCTCGAGGGGGAAGCACCTCCGGCGGGCCGGGTCGCCGCCGTAGTCGTCCTCGCGCCGGTTCGTCACGGGCGAGACGAACTGGTTGAGCAGGTATCCCTCGGAGCCCATGAGCTCCACCGCGTCGAAGCCCGTCTCGGCCGCGACCTGCGCCGCGCGGGCGAAGTCGTCGGCGGTGGCCGCCACCTCCGCGGCGGTCAGCGCGTGCGGCGGCGCCGGGGAGAACCTGCTCGGCACGGCCGACGGCGCGACGGGCTGCAGCCCGAACGCGTCGGCGACGGCGTAACGCCCGGCGTGGAACAGCTGCAGGGCCATCCGTCCCCCGGCGGCGTGCACCTCGCGGACCACCCGAGCCAAGGTCGGGCGGTGGCGGGGCTCGTCCATGAGCCCGTAGTGCGGGCCACCGGCGCCCACGCGGTTGACGGCCCAGCCCCCGGTGATGATGAGCCCCGCGCCCCCGCGCGCCCGCTCGGCGTAGAAGGTGGCCAGCGCCCGCCCGCCGTCGTCGCGGTCCTCCAGACCGAGGTGCATCGACCCCATGACGACGCGGTGTGGCAGCGGCAGCCGGCCGATCCTTCCGGGCCGCCAGAGCAGGTCAGGCATCCGGCTCCGTGCCGGCGCCGGGGTGCGGCGGCAACGACAGCGGCGGGGTCGCATCGGCATAGAAGGGAGGCGCGACGATGCTCAGCCCGCCGTCGACGACGAGGGTCTGGCCGGTGATGTACTCCGAGGACGCCGACAGCAGGAACAGCACGACGTCGGACACCTCCCGGACCGTGCCCATCCGGGCCTTGGGCACCTTGGCGAGCACGTCCTCCAGCGGCGGCATGCCCGGCACGTCGTAGAAGTAGGCCGAGGAGTCGGACTCGATGATGCCGCCGTTGACGGCGTTGACGTTGATGCCGTAGGGCGCGAACTCCACAGCCATGTACCGCACCCACGCCTCGAGGGCGGCCTTGGCGGCCCCCAGGTTGGCGTAGGTGGGGTAGGCGCGCTGGCTGCCGTAGCTGGTCAGCGTGACGATCCGGCCGCCGTCACGCATGAGCGGCACGGCCTGCTGGGCGGCGAGCACGAAGGCCCGCACGTTCATCGCGTAGGAGCGGTCGAGGTGGTGCAGGCCCAGGTCGAGGATGCGCTTGAACGAACTGGCCGCCGCGTTGGAGACGAAGTGGTCGAGGCGGCCGTAGCGCTCGCCCACGACGGCGAACAGCCGCTCGATGTCCTCGGGGTGCTCGACGTCGGCCTGCACCGTGATGCCCTGGCCACCGCGCTGCTCGATCTCGGCGAGCGTCTTGGCGGCGAGGTCGTCGTTCTTCTTGTAGTTGACCACGACCGTCCCGCCGCCGTCGGCGAGTGACATGGCCAGGGACCGGCCGATGCCGCGGGAGCTGCCGGTGATGAGGGAGACGGTGCCCGCGAAGGGGCGGGGTGCGACGGTGTCGGTCATCGGGCCACCTCCTGCTGTTGGCTGTGCCGGCGCAGGACCTCCCGCGCGATGACGGTCTTCTGGATCTCGTTGGTGCCCTCCTCGAACCGCTGGGCGCGGGCGTCGCGGTAGACCCGTTCGATGGGGCTGGAGGACCAGTAGCCGATGCCCCCGTGGATCTGCAGCGCCTTGTCGGTGACCCGGGTGAGCATGTCGACGGCCGTCAGCTTGCACATGGAGGACAGAGCGGACGTTGCTGCTGCATCCTCGCCACTCCCCCGTTCCCACTCCCGGGCGGCGTGCAGGACCAGCTGCCGGGCCGCCTCGATGTCCGCGGCGTTCTCGGCGATCATGAAGGAGATCGCCTGCCGCTGGGCGAGGGTCTTGCCGAACGTGGTGCGGTGCAGGGCGTGCTCGACGGCGAGCTCCTGGGCGCGCCGGGCCAGCCCCACGCAGGTCATCCCCACCGACACCCGGCTCGGGGTGAGGAATCCGCCCAGCGCGACCTCCAGGCCCCGGCCCTCCTCCCCAAGCCGGTTCGCCACCGGTACCGGCGCCTCGCGGAAGACGAGGTGCGCATGGTCGGTGCCCCGGACGCCCATCGTCTCGGGCATGGACTCGACCGTCACCCCGGGCGCTGACCGGTCGACCATGAGCGCGACCGTCCCCTCCTTGCCGCTGGTGCCGGCCAGCCGCGCGAACAGCAACCAGTAGTCGCACTTCACGCCGAAGGTGATCAGGTGCTTCTCCCCCGACAGCAGGTAGTGGTCGCCGTCCCGGGTGACGCTGCAGCGCAGGTCCGCACCCGTGCCCGCGGTGGGCTCGGTGAGCGTGAAGGCCACCCTGGTCTCGCCTCGCACGAGCGGTATGACGAACCTCGCCCGCTGCTCCTCGGTCGCGAACTGGTCCATCGCCCGCCAGATGCCGTTGGTGACGTGCACGATCATCCGCAGGGACGCGTGGGACATCGAGAACAGCTCGACCAGCTCGAGGTACCGGGAGAACGGCAGGCCGCGGCCGCCATACTCCGCGGGGGCGGCGAGGGAGAGGTAACCGCGCTCGCGCAGGTCCGCCCACAGCGCGTCGGGGACCTCGCCCTCGCGTTCGATCTGCTCGGCCCACTGCTCGCCGGGACCGGCGACGAAGGCCGCCACCTCGGCCTTCAGTGCCGCGAACTGGCCCTCGTCCAACGGCTGTTCGGCGTCGACGGCTGCGCGGGCGGCCGGCGGGTTCGTGGTGGGGCTGGGCGGGCTGCTCGCTGTCACGACGGGAGTTCCTCCTCCGGCTGGGGTGTGAGGGTGCGGGCACGGTCGCGCAGGACGAACTTCTGCACCTTGCCCGTGGCGTTGCGCGGGAGCCGGTCGATCACCTCGAGCCGCTCGGGCCAGTAGTGCTTGGACACCTGGTGGGCGTCGAGGTGCTTCTGCATGGACCGGAAGTCCAAGGTGGTGTCGGGGCGCAGCACGACGAAGGCGCAGGCCCGCTCCCCCAGCCGCTCGTCGGGCATCGCGACGATCGCCACGTCCTCGACCGCCGGGTGCTCGAAGAGGAGCTGCTCGATCTCGGAGACCGGCACCTTCTCCCCGCCCCGGTTGATGATGTCCTTGACCCGCCCACTGATCCGGATGTAGCCGGACTCGTCGAGGATCCCGAGGTCGCCGGTGCGGAAGAAGCCGTCCGCGGTGTAGGCGTCGGCGGTCCAGTCCGGGTGGTCGAGGTAGCCCTCGAAGAAGGACGGTCCGCGCAGCTCGAAGTTGCCCTCCGTGCCCCGGGGCAGCTCGCGGCCCTCGTCGTCGGTGATCCGGACCTCGATGCCCGCGAGCGCGCGACCGTCGGTGCCCCAGGTCTTCACCGCTTCGTCGGTGGGCGCCGACAGCGTGCCGAGGCAGGTCTCGGTGGTCCCCCACGCTCCGCAGACCGCGGCACCGAGGACGCGCGTGGCCCGCTCGGCGAGCCCTCGGGGGACGGCGGCGCCGGTGGCGACGAACACGCGCAGTGCCTCCGGCGCCGGCGCACCCTGCTCCACCGTGCGCACGAGGTCGGCGAGGAAGGGGGTCGCGGCCTGCACGAAGGTGCACCCGTGCTCGCGCAGCGCCGCCGCCGCGACCTCGGGGTCCCACACCGGTTGCACGACCTGCGGCGCACCGAGCACGAGCGCCACCCACATGCCGTAGAGGAAGCCTGTCTGGTGGGCAAGCGGGGAGGGGATGTAGACGCAGTCGCGTCGGCCCAGGCCGAGGTGAGCGGTCTGCATCGCTGCCGCACGGGTCAGCACCTCGTGCCGGTGGAGCACCCCCTTGGGCTCTCCGGACGTGCCGGAGGTGAAGAGCAGCTGAGCCGTCTGGTCCGGGCTCGGTGCGCGCTCGCGCAACCGGGCCCGGTCGACGACCACGCGCTCGACGAGGCTGGTGTAGTCGTGCCAGGCGGGACCGTCGTCGAGCAGGACGGGCGCCGGTGAGCCGGCAGCACCGAGCACCACCACGTGCTCCACCTGCGGCCCGTCGCCGCGGCACACGGCCGCAGTCTCGGCGCGGTAGTCCCGGCCGCGGAACTCGTCCGGCACGAAGAGAACTCGGGCGCCCGAGCGCTGCAGCGCGAACGCGACCTCGCGGCCGCGCAGGATGGGCATCAACGGACAGCAGACCGCGCCGACCCGCAGGATCGCCAGGGACAACGCGACGAACTCGGCCCGGTTCGGCAGCTGGAAGGCCACCCGCTCCCCCCGCGCCACGCCGAGGTCGAGCAGCACCGTGGCCAGCCGGTCCACCTCCCGGTCCAACTCGGCCCAGGTCCAGCTCCGGGCGCTGGGGCCTCCCACCTCGACGACGGCCCGCTCGTCCGGCCTGCTGGTGGCCCACCGGTGCAGCCACTCGGTGATGGGGGTGCGGGCGACGTCGGTGGCCGGCAGCCGCCGTCGCGGGGCCGCGGTGGCCCGGCCGGGCTGCACCGCCATGGGAATGCCCAGGGTGTTCATCGCGTCCAGGAACGCCGGGTAGGAGATCCGGTAGGCGTGGGGATAGCTCAGCGTGCTGCGTCCCGAGGCGCGGGAGCCGGCGACGGCGAGCGCCATGAGGACGCGGTGGTCGTTGAAGGAGGACAGGGCCGCACCGGTCAGCCCGCCGACACCGTGGACCAGCAGGCGGTCACCGTCGAGCTCGAGGCGGCCGCCCATGCGGTTCAGCTGCAGCATCGCCGAGGCACGGTCCGACTCCTTCAGCCGGGTGTGCGAGACGTGGTCGAAGACCGTGGTGCCCTCCGCGAACGTCGCCATGGTCGACAGGACCGGCAGCATGTCGGGCAGGTCGCGGCAGTCCACCCGGGTGCTCTGCAGCGGGCTGCCGTCCCGGCGCACCCGCACCGCCCGGGCCGCCTCGTCCAGCGACATGACCAGCCCCATGCGCGTCATGATGTCGAGGGCGTCGGACTCGGGGTGGTCGGTCTGGTCGCTGCGCACCGCGGTCAGGCCGTGCAGGAGCACGTCCGAGGGATGGATGGCGGCGGCGGCGAGGCCGAAGGCGGCCGAGCCGATGTCCGGGGGGAGCTGCAGGTCGGTCGGCACTGCCTGCTGGTCGGGCGGGACCTCGAAGTGCCGCCAGTCGTCGGAGACGTCCACCCGCAGGCCGAACTGGGCCATCATCCGCACCGTGAGCTCGAGGTAGGTGCGTTCGTTCGCCTGACCCTCCACCTCGATGACCGTCCGGCCGGTGGCGAAGGGCGCCAGCAGCAACAGGCCCGAGATCCATTGCGAGAGCGTGCCGTTGATCCTCACCCGGCCCCCCGTGGGGCGCCGGGGCTGCACGGCGATCGGCGGGCACCCACGGGCGGACTCGAGCCGGACGCCCATCTGCTCCAGCGCCGACAACAGCGGGACCAGCGGCCGGCGCTGGAAGTACTTCTGCCCCGTCACCGTCACCGGTCGGTCGGCCAGGCAGGCGAGCCCGGCCATGAAGTACAGCGTCGACCCCGAGCTCCCGGCCGACAGGACCTCCTGTCGTGCGCGGTAGGGACCGCCGTGCACCACGAAGGTGTCACCGTCCACCTCGACCCGGGTGCCCAGTCCGCGCAGCAGCTGCACGGTGTAGCGGACGTGCTGCGCGTCGGACAGTCCCACCACGCGGCTGCGGCCGGGCGCGAGTGACGCCAGGATCAGCGCTCGGTGCGCGTGGTACTTCGAGTTCGGCACACGCACCTCGCCGGTGACCTTCGCGGTGGTTCCGTCGACGGAGAGGTACATGTGCCGGCCCCCTCAGCTCGCCCAGGTGGGTCGTAGCGGCATGTGGGCGTTGCCGTCGGGCTCGACGTGGACCCCGAGCACTTGGTGCAACTGGATCCTGTTGCGTTCGAACGACAACCGCGACCCGGCGAGGTAGAGCGCCCAGACCTTGGCGGTGCCCTCGCCGACGAGCGCCACCGCCTCGTCCCAGTTCTCCCGCAGGTTGCGCACCCAGTCGCGGCAGGTCATGGCGTAGTGCTCGCGCAGGTTCTCCTCGTGGCGGACCTCGAACCCGGTGTCCTGCATCACCCGGATGATCTGCCCGGAGCCGGTGATCTCCCCGTCGGGGAAGACGTAGCGGTTGATGAATCCCGCGCTCGGGATGCCCGGGTGCAGGTTGTCCGGACGGGTGATGCAGTGGTTGAGCAGTCGTCCGCCCTCACGCAGCCGGCTCAGCAGGAACCGGAAGTAGGCCGGGTAGTTCTTCACACCGATGTGCTCGGTCAGCCCGATCGAGCTGATGGCGTCGAAGCCGCGCTCGGTGACGTCGCGGTAGTCCATGAAACGGACCTCGGCCTGGTCCGAGAGCCCCTCGTGGGCGATCCGCTTGGCGGCCCAGTCGGCCTGGTCCCGGGACAGGGTGACCCCCAGGGCGCTGACGCCGTAGTGGGTCACGGCGTGGCGCACCATGCCGCCCCAGCCGCAGCCGACGTCGAGCAGCCGCATGCCCGGGCGCAGGTCGAGCTTGCGGCAGATGAGGTCGTACTTGCCTGCCTGCGCCTCCTCGAGGGTGGCGTCCGCGGTCGGGTAGCAGGCACAGGTGTAGGTCATCGACGGGCCGAGCAGCAGCTCGTAGAAGGCGTTGCCGACGTCGTAGTGGTGGTGGATGGCCTCCGCGTCGCGGGACTTGGAGTGCCGCAGCCCGTTGAGCAGCCGGTGGAACTGGGACGGCGTCTCCTGCGGTGGCAACTCGGGCACCCGGAGGCTGCGCAGCCCGAGGGTGCGGGCCAGCTCGGGCAGCTCCCGTGGGGTGGGACGGCGGTAGCTGAACCCGTCCTCGATGAGCTTGAGCAGGTCGTACGGGTCGCCCGGGTGCGTTCCCTCCACGGTGAGGTCGTTCATCAGGTAGGCGCGCGCCATACCGAGGGAGCCGGGGGACGTGACCAGGTACCGCAACCCCCGCTCGTTCTCCAGGCGCAGGGAGATCGCCGCGCCCGGGTCACCCCCCGTGGAGCCGTCGTACGCACTGAACCGCACCGGTGCGTCCGCCCCGAAGAGCTGGTCGAACGCCCGACCGATCGTCATGGTCACCGCCGCTTCACCGCCTTGTCATAGAGAGTGGGTAGCCGACCCTGGGGGTCGTAGACCTTCTTCGCGTGGGCGTAGTCCTCGCCGCCGTAGAGGCGCCAGAACTCGTCCTCGTCGTAGTAGGCATCGGAGTAGAGGCCCTTGTGGCCTCCGAGCTCGCCGACCTTGCGCTCGATCATCCGGTTGACGTCGCCGTCCTCGCGTCCCGGCTCGACCGGGGCCGTCGACCAGAAGCCGACGTTGACGTAGGTGCGGTGCGGCTCCAACGGGTAGAGCGGCCAGCCGGCCGCGCTCGTCTCGGTGTCGCGGAGTCGCAGCGGGCACAGCCAGATCGGCTCGATCGGGACCTCCTGCAGGAACCACCGCAAGTAGTCGGCCGTGCGCTCCACCGGGATCTCGACGTCCTGGACCACGCGCTCCTGCGGCAGCTCACCACGCAACCCGGCCCACCGGGCATACCAGCCGTGCTTGTTCTCGAACCGGATGAGGGAGGAGTAGACGTCGCTGCGCAGGTAGCGGCGCGGCACGAACTGACGGATGCGCGGGTTCTGCACGCCGAAGGCCCGGGAGCACCAGAACCAGTCGGTGTCCCAGCGCCAGAGGTAGTCGCGGACGGTCAGGTGGTCCTCGCGCTTGCGCTGCAGCGAGCGGTAGTAGATGTCCTGGCCGGTGTAGTCGCTGGTGAACGGCGCGTTGTCCTCCCAGGACCCGAGGACGAGGTAGGCCTCGTGCTCGGAGAAGACCACGCCGTCGATGAAGTCGACCGGCTCGCCGTCGTGCTCGCGGGTGATCACGACTGCGCCCATGGTGTCGACCAGGGCGTCGAGGTCGTGGAACCGCAGGTGCCGCAGGTGCACGAACGGGTGGACCGGCTCGAGCTCGATGCGCAGCCGGGTGGCGTAGCCGAGCGAGCCGTAGGAGTTGGGGAAGGTGCGGAACAGCTCGGCGTGCTCGTTCGTGGCGGTGGCGGTGACGACCTCGCCGGCGCCGGTGAAGACGTCCATCTCCAGCACCGACTCGTGCGGAAGCCCGTTGCGGAAGCTGGTCGACTCGATGCCGAGGCCGGTGACCGCGCCGCCGAGGGTGATCGTGCGCAGCTGCGGGACGACCAGCGGGATCAGCCCGTGCGGCAGGGTCGCGTCGACGAGGTCCTCGTAGGTGCACATCCCCTGCACGTCGGCGGTGCGGGCTTGCGCGTCGACCGCGATGACCCCGGCGAGGCCGCCGACGTCGAGGCCGGGGGCGTGGGTGGCCGCGCGCGGCCGGAAGAGGTTGCTGGTGCGCTTGCGCAGCCGCACCGGCGTGCCGGGCGGGATCGCCCGGTAGGAGGCCCGGAGGCGGTCGACCGCGCGTTCGTGCTCCGTCCAGCCCACGAGCTCCCTCATGGACCCAAACCTAGCGCCCACCTTGACCCACGCTGAAGGTTGCCTCTGTCAGCCGTGCGGTCAGGGTGGGCGGTCAGCTGGTGACCGTGCCGGCCAGCTGCCCGGCCGGGCCGCCGTGGTGCACCGGCACCCCGGCGCCGGCGAAGTCGCGCAGCGCCGCCAGGTCATCGGCCGACGGCTCGCCGTCACCGAGGAGTACGACGGCCTCCGCCCCCTTGGCGCCGCTCGAGCAGGCCATCGCGATCGTCACACCGAGGGCGGAGACCTGCAGGTGCGGCAGGTCGACGGTGGCCGCGGCGTAGGTCCGCCCGTCGAGGTCGCGCAGCGCCGCGCCCTCCCGGGCACCGGTGCGGGCCCTGGTCGCGCGGGCGAGGGTCACCAGCTTGCTGTCCTCGGCGTCGAGATCCACGCGGCCATCCTAGGGATCAGCCGTGGGCGCGCCGGGTCGGCGGCCCCTGTCCCCGGGTGGGGGTGACGAGCGGCGCGACCGGGGTGATCAGCACGGTGCCGATCCGGTTGCGGCGGCCCTTGGCCTCCTCGGCCTCGAGCAGCAGGCCGCCGACCTGGACGACCGAGCCGGGGATCGGCACCCGGCCCAGGTGCTTGGCCATCAGGCCGCCCACGGAGTCGACGTCCTCCTCCTCCACGTCGAAGCCGAAGATCTCCTCCAGGTCGTCGATCGGGTAGCGCGAGGAGACGCGCGCGCCGTCGGGCAGCTCCTCGACCTCGATCTCCTCCTCGTCGTACTCGTCGGTGATCTCGCCGACGATCTCCTCCAGCAGGTCCTCGATCGTGATCAGCCCGGCGGTGCCGCCGTACTCGTCCACGACGACGGCGATGTGCTGCCGGTCGGCCTGCATCTCCGAGAGCAGCGCGTCGACGGCCTTGGACTCGGGCACGTAGATCGCGGGCCGCATCACCTCCTCGA
>NZ_DASSTI010000073.1:0-27482 GCF_035708005.1 Segeticoccus sp.
GCTGGTCCTCGGACACCTTGGACACGGTCGCCTCGTGGCCCATCTTCACGTCGTCCTCGCGGATGTCGACGTAGGGGTAGGTGTCGGAGCGGCTGATCGGGTCGATCAGCAGCGCGTCGCATTTCACCGTCGACTTCGAGCCGTGCGCGCCGTCCATGATTTGCACGAGCCCGCGGTACCTCGAGCGACCGCCGCTGCGGGCCACCGACTTGGAGATGATCGTCGAGGACGTCTTGGGCGCGAGGTGCACCATCTTGGCGCCCGCGTCCTGGTGCTGGCCCTCGCCCGCGAAGGCGACCGACAGCGTCTCGCCCTTGGCGTGCTCGCCCATCAGGTAGACCGCCGGGTACTTCATCGTGACCTTGGAGCCGATGTTGCCGTCGACCCACTCCATGGTGCCGCCCTCTTCGACGAAGGTCCGCTTGGTCACCAGGTTGTAGACGTTGTTCGACCAGTTCTGGATCGTCGTGTACCGCACCCGGGCGTTCTTCTTGACGATGATCTCGACGACCGCCGAGTGCAGCGAGTCCGAGCTGTAGACCGGCGCCGTGCAGCCCTCCACGTAGTGCACGTAGGCGTCCTCGTCGACGATGATCAGCGTCCGCTCGAACTGGCCCATGTTCTCGGTGTTGATCCGGAAGTAGGCCTGCAGCGGGATGTCGACGTGGACCCCCGGCGGCACGTAGACGAAGGAGCCGCCGGACCACACCGAGGTGTTGAGCGCCGCGAACTTGTTGTCGCCGGCCGGGATGACCGAGCCGAAGTACTCGCGGAAGAGGTCCTCGTGCTCACGCAGCCCCGTGTCGGTGTCGACGAAGATCACACCCTGGGCCTCGAGGTCCTCGCGGATCTGGTGGTAGACGACCTCGGACTCGTACTGCGCCGCGACACCGGCGATCAGCCGCTGCTTCTCCGCCTCCGGGATGCCGAGGCGGTCGTAGGTGTTGCGGATGTCCTCGGGCAGCTCCTCCCAGCTGGAGGCCTGCGACTCGGTGGACTTCACGAAGTACTTGATGTTCTGGAAGTCGATCCCGGTGAGGTCCGAGCCCCAGTTCGGCATCGGCTTCTTGTCGAACAGCCGCAGGGCCTTGAGCCGCCGCTTGGTCATCCACTCCGGCTCGTGCTTCTTCGAAGAGATGTCCCGGACGACCTCCTCGTTGAGGCCGCGGCGAGCGCTCGCGCCGGCGACGTCACTGTCGGCCCAGCCGTACTCGTAGTGGCCGAACTCCTTCAGTGCCGGGTTGAGCTCTTCAATGTTGGTGCTCATCGAGAGGCCCTTTCCTTGTGGGTGGTCTCGTGCAGGGTCTGTGCGGTGCTCTGCGCAGGGGTGGTCTGTGGTGCGGTGGTCGGTCGTGCGCCGGCCCGGGTGCTGCTGGTCACGACCGGGGTCGGCACGAACGTGGTGCAGACGTGGTCGCCGTGGGCGAGGGTGGCCAGTCGCTGCACGTGCACGCCGAGCAGCCGGGACAGCGCATCGGTCTCGGCCTCGCAGAACTGCGGGAACTGCGTGGCCACGTCCTTGATCGGGCAGTGTCCTTGGCACAACTGCACGCCGGTGAGCGGTGTTCCCTGTCCGACCGGACGGGCCGAGGCAGCGTAGCCCTCCTCGCTCAGGGCGCGGACGAGGGCCCTCGTGCGGGCATCCGGGGTGTCCTCGACATCCGCGAGGGCGGCGGCGAGGCGCTCCTCCAGCTCGGCGACCCGTTCCCGCGCGAAGGCCTCGACGGCGTCCTCGCCGGCGCGCTGGGCCAGGAAGCGGAGCGCGGCAGTGGCCACGCCGTCATACGTGCTCTGCATGCTGCGGTGACCGGCCTCGGACAGCACGTAGGCGCGGGCCGGCCGGCCGCGTCCGCGGGGGCCGCTGGCCAGCTCGTGCTCCTCGATGGTGCCCTCCTCGGCGAGGGCGTCGAGGTGGCGACGGACGGCCGCGGGGGTGAGGCCGAGCGACTCGGCGATGGCGGCGGCGCTGACCGGTCCGTGCTCGGACACGGCCGAACGCACCCGGTCCCGGGTGCGTTCCTCGAGCCGCTCGCTCATAAACACAACACCATTGTGACGTAATTCGGCGGACCTGACCACTCAGGGTGACCTAAGTCGCGTGGGCCCCGGGAGAGCGTGACGCGGGTCATATCGGAAAGGCGACCTACACTCCCGCCGTGACCGCCGCGACTGCCGACACCCCGGCCCTGCGCATCCACCAGCTCCGCAAGCGCTTCGGCGCCACCCAGGCCCTGGACGGGATGACCTGGTCGGCCGCCCACGGCGAGGTCACCGCGGTCCTCGGGCCGAACGGCGCGGGCAAGACCACGACGATCGAGTGCGCCGAGGGCCTCAAGCGCGCCGACTCCGGTGAGCTCAGCGTGCTGGGCACCGACCCGTGGCAGGCGTCACCGGACCACCGGGCACGGGTGGGCGTCATGCTCCAGGACGGCGGCCTGCCCACCAGCGCCCGCCCCGTACCGCTGCTGCACCACCTCGCCGAGCTGTATGCCGAGCCCGCGGACGTGGGTGCCCTGGTGGAGCGCCTGGGGATCGGCTCGTTCGCGGGCACGACGGTGCGACGGCTGTCCGGGGGGCAGAAGCAGCGGGTCGCCCTCGCCGCGGCCCTGGTCGGCCGGCCCGAGCTGGCCTTCCTCGACGAGCCGACCGCGGGCCTGGACCCGCACGCCCGGCGGGAGGTCTGGCAGCTGATTCGCGAGATCCGGGACCAGGGCTGCGCCCTGGTGGTCACCACCCACTCCTTCGCGGAGGCGGAGCGGATCGCCGACCACGTCGTCATCGTGCAGTCCGGCCGGGTGGTCGCCGACGGCACGGTGGAGGAGCTGACCAGCGAGCAGTCGCTGGAGGACCTCTACTTCGGGCTGACCACCCACGAGCGCGCGGACGGGAAGGAGTGGTGGTGAGCAGCACGAGTGCGCCGGTCGGCACAATGAGCACGACCATGACCAAGGCTGCCGCCCCACCGCGAACCCGCGTGCTGGCCCAGGCCCGGTTCGAGGCCACGACGCTGCTGCGCAACGGCGAGCAGCTGCTCGTCTCCCTCGTGCTGCCGGCGCTGGCGCTGGTCGCGCTGCACTACGCCCACCAGCCCTCGCTCGGGCCGGGGCGGCGCATCGACGTCGTCGTGCCCGGCGCCCTCGCCCTCGCCGTGCTGTCCACCGCGTTCACCGGCCAGGCCATCGCCACCGGCTTCGACCGGCGCTACGGCGTGCTGCGACTCCTCGGGGTCACGCCCCTCGGGCGCACGGGGCTGCTGCTCGCCAAGGCCGTCGCCGTCCTCGTCGTCGAGCTGCTGCAGAGCGTCGTCCTCGGCGCGATCGGCCTGGCGCTGGGCTGGCACCCGCACTGGGTCGGCGTCCTCCCGGCCCTGCTGGTCGGGCTGGTGGGGACGTGGGCCTTCGTCGCCCTGGCCCTGCTGCTCGCCGGGACGATCCGGGCCGAGGGTGTGCTCGCCCTGGCGAACCTCATCTGGATCCTGCTGCTCGGCATCGGCGGCGTGCTCATCCCCCGGACCGTCCTGCCCGACGGGCTGTCGGCGGCGGTGCGGTGGCTGCCGTCCGCGGCCCTCGGGGACGGCCTGCGGACCGCCTTCACGACCGCTCACGTCGCGCTCGTGCCCGTCCTGGTCCTGGTCGGCTGGGGGCTCGTCGCGACCGTCCTCGCCTCCCGCCTCTTCCGCTGGAGCGACTGAAGGCGCGTCAGCGCTCGAGCCCGAGCTCGACGACGTGCTGCGGCCCGGCCGCATCCCCGAGGCAGCGGCGACGTGCCAGGAGCCGCGCAGGGGCATCTACCCTTGTGGGGTGCCCAACTCTGCCCGGCCGCACCCGTGGCTGCGCCGCCTCATCGTCCTCAACCTCGTCGTCGAGGTGCTCATCGTCGTGACCGGCGGTCTCGTCCGGCTCACCGGTTCCGGCCTCGGCTGCCCGACCTGGCCGCAGTGCGTGCCCGGGTCGTACACCCCGGTGCCGCACCAGGCCCAGGGGTGGCACAAGTACATCGAGTTCGGCAACCGCACCATGACCAGCGTGGTCAGCGTCGCGGCCGTCCTGGTCATCGTCGCCCTCTTCGTCTGGGCCCGCGACCGTCCCCGCCTGCGGCGGCCGGCCTACCTCGTCCTGGCCGGCGTCGTGACGCAGGCGGTGATCGGGGGGATCACCGTGCTCACCGGCCTCAACCCGGCCATCGTCGCGGGACACTTCCTGGTGTCGATGGTGCTGGTGGCGGCGTCGACCGTGCTGCTCGTGCGGGTGGACGAGGGCGACGGCCCCCGGGTGCCGCTGGCGCGACAGGAGATCCGCGTGCTCTCCCGGGTCACGGCGGCCCTGGCCGGCATCATCCTCGTCCTCGGCACCATCGTGACCGGCTCCGGTCCGCACTCCGGTGACGCCAACGAGCCCGCGCGGCTCGCGGTCGACCCGCGCTCCGCGTCCTGGCTGCACGCCGACTCGGTGATGCTCTTCGTCGGGCTCGTCGTGGCCGGGCTCCTGGCCGTGCGGCTGACCGCGGTCGGTGCCCGCGCCACGCGGGCGTGGACGGTGCTGCTGGGCGTCACCCTGGGGCAGGGGGTCGTGGGCTACGTGCAGTACTTCACCGGGCTGCCCTGGGCCGTGGTGCTCGTCCACATGCTCGGCGCGAGCCTGCTGGTGGTCGCCCTCGTGTATGCCGTGCTGAGCCTGCGCGAGCGGCCGGCGGTGCCGCAGACCGCGCACCCGGCCGAGCACCGCAGCGGGCGGTCCACGGTCGCGCAGGCCTGAGGCTCAGCTCGGCGTGGGGCCCCCGCTCGGGGCGGGCGCCACCCAGCGGCGCAGCCCGGAGGCGGGCGTCACCCAGCGGCGCAGCCCGGATCAGAGTGGCAGGTGCAGCAGCGGGTCGATCGCGACGCCGAGGAAGACGAGCGTCAGGTAGCTGATCGAGTAGTGGAACAGCCGCATCGGCTTGAGGACCGCGGCCGAGACCCCCGCCTTCGCCCGGCCGAGGAGGCGGTGGGCCTCGAGCAGGAACAGCACGCCGGCGACCACCGAGGTGCCCAGGTAGATCCAGCCCATGCCGGCGACCGGGACCAGGGCGAGGGTGCACAGCACGGTGGCCCAGCTGTACCAGACCACCTGCTTGGCGACCGCCACGTCACGGGCGAGGACCGGCAGCATCGGGACGCCGGCGGCTTCGTACTCCCCCTTGAACCGCATCGACAACGGCCAGTAGTGCGGAGGGGTCCAGAAGAAGACGACGAGGAACAGCACCAGCGCCGGCCAGGCGAGCGTGTTGGTGACCGCCGACCAGCCGATGAGGACCGGCATACAGCCGGCGACGCCACCCCAGACGATGTTCTGGCTGGTGCGCCGCTTGAGCAGCAGCGTGTAGAAGCCGACGTAGAGCACCACGGCCGCCAGGGACAGCCACGCGGACAGCCAGTTCACGAGGAAGCCGAGCCAGAGCACCGAGACGACACCGAGGGCGATCCCGAACAGCAGCGCCGCCCGCGGGGCGATCGCGCCGGTCACGAGCGGCCGCCCCTCGGTACGGTGCATGACCTTGTCGATGTCTCGGTCGATGTAGCAGTTGAGGGTGTTTGCCGATCCGGCCGACAGGGTGCCGCCGACGAGGGTGGCGATGACCAGCCAGGCCGACGGGAGCCCGCGCTCGGCCAGGAACATCACCGGGAAGGTGGTCACGAGCAGGAGCTCGATGATCCGCGGCTTGGTCAACGCGACGTAGTCGCGCAGGGTCGCACGAACATGCCCGACGGGCCGGGCCTTCCCCGCAGAAGTGCGCGGCTCGAGCGCAGTCACGATGTCGTCGGGTCCCTCTGGTGGAGAACGGCGGCGGTCAGCCGCCGGCAGAACACGCGCAAGTCTAGCCCCGGAGGTGCCGCGGAACGACACGGACCAGACGCGACGGGCAGAGCAGGCCGGACTAGTCTCGTGAGCAGGACCTACTCACAAGACCCCACCGGCCCACGAAGGAGTCGTGCACGTGACCGATCAGAGCCAGCAGACCACCACGGGGCAGCGCGACAGCTCGCTCGCCGCGCCCATCGCTGAGAAGGTCGGCTGGACCGACCTCGACGTCCGTGCCGTCGACACCGTGCGGGTCCTGGCCGCCGACGCGGTGCAGAAGGTCGGCAACGGCCACCCCGGCACCGCCATGAGCCTCGCTCCCCTGGCCTACCTGCTCTACCAGCGCGTGATGCGCCACGACCCCACCGACCCCCAGTGGATCGGGCGGGACCGTTTCGTGCTCTCCTGCGGTCACTCCAGCCTGACGCAGTACATCCAGCTGTACCTCAGTGGCTACGGCCTCGAGCTCGACGACCTCAAGGCGCTGCGCACGTGGGGGTCGCTCACCCCGGGTCACCCGGAGGTGCACCACACCGCCGGCATCGAGGTGACGACCGGCCCGCTCGGCTCCGGTCTGGCCACCGCGGTCGGCATGGCGTTCGCGCAGCGGCGCCAGCGCGGCCTGTTCGACCCCGAGGCCGCGCCCGGTGAGAGCCCGTTCGACCACCACATCTACGTCGTCGCCTCCGACGGCGACATGATGGAGGGCGTCACCCACGAGGGCGCCGCCCTCGCCGGCCACCAGGAGCTCGGCAACCTGACGGTCATCTACGACGAGAACAAGATCTCGATCGAGGACGACACCGACATCTCCTTCTCCGAGGATGTCGGGGCCCGCTACCGCGCCTACGGCTGGCACGTGGAGACGGTGGACTGGCGCCAGAGCGCGGCGGACGGGGGCTCCTACACCGAGGACGTCGACGCCCTGCTCGCGGCCATCGAGAGCGGCAAGCAGGTGACCGACAAGCCGACCCTGGTCGTGCTGCGCACGATCATCGCCTGGCCGGCACCGAACAAGCGCGACACCGGCAAGGCGCACGGATCCGCCCTGGGCGAGGACGAGGTGGCGGCGACCAAGAAGCTGCTCGGTTTCGACCCCGACCAGAGCTTCGAGGTGGCCCCCGAGGTCATCGAGCACACCCGCGAGGTGGTGCAGCGGGGCAAGGAGGCCCACCAGGCCTGGCAGAAGACCTTCGAGGACTGGCGCTCGGCGAACCCGGATCGCGCCAGGCTGCTCGACCGGCTGCAGGCGCACGAGCTGCCCGAGGGCTTCGCGGAGGCCTTCCCGACCTTCGAGGCCGACGAGAAGGGGCTCGCGACGCGTGCCGCCTCCGGCAAGATCCTCGGCGCCCTCGAGGACGTCATGCCGGAGCTGTGGGGCGGCTCCGCCGACCTCGCCGAGTCGAACAACACGACCATGGAAGGGGCGCAGAGCTTCATCCCCTCCGACAAGCAGACGAAGATGTGGCCGGGGAACCCCTACGGTCGCACGCTGCACTTCGGCATCCGCGAGTTCGGCATGGGGTGCATCCTCAGCGGCATCGCCCTCGAGGGACTCACCCGGCCGTACGGCGGCACCTTCCTCGTCTTCTCCGACTACATGCGCCCGGCGGTCCGACTCGCCGCGCTGCAGCAGCTGCCGGTCACCTACGTGTGGACGCACGACTCGATTGGCTTGGGCGAGGACGGACCGACACACCAGCCGATCGAGCACCTCGCGGCCCTCCGCGCCATTCCCGGGCTCGACGTGGTGCGCCCCGCCGACGCCAACGAGACCGCCGTGGCGTGGCGCACGATCCTGTCCCACGGTGACCGCCCGGCCGGGTTGTGCCTGACCCGGCAGGCCGTGCCGACCCTCGACCGCGACACGATGGGCTCCGCCGAGCTGGTGGAGAAGGGTGCCTACGTGCTGGCCGAGGCCTCCGGCGGGACGCCGAAGGTCATCCTCATCGCCACGGGCTCCGAGGTGAGCATCGCCGTGGCCGCGCGGAAGACGCTCGAGGACCAGGGCGTTCCCACCCGGGTCGTGTCCATGCCGTGCCGCGAGTGGTTCCTGGCGCAGGACGACGCCTACCGCGACGAGGTGCTGCCTCCGCGGGTGCGCGCCCGGGTCAGCGTCGAGGCGGCGGTCGCCCTCGGCTGGCGCGACTTCATCGGCGACGCCGGCCGCTCGGTGAGCGTCGAGCACTTCGGCGCCTCGGCCGACTACAAGACCATCTACCAGAAGTTCGGCGTCACGCCCGAGGCCGTGGTCGCCGCCGCGAACGAGTCGATCCAGGCTGCAGGAGGCAACTGATGACCCAGGCAAACCCGAATCTCACAGCTCTGACCGAGGCGGGGGTGTCGATCTGGCTGGATGACCTCAACCGCCCGATGATCAACGAGGGCGGGTTGCAGGACCTCGTCGAGCGCAAGCAGGTCGTCGGGGTGACGTCCAACCCGACGATCTTCGCCACCGCGCTGTCGCAGGGTGCCGCCTACAACGCCCAGGTCAAGGACCTGGCCGAGGAGGGCAAGGGCGTCGACGAGTCGGTCTTCGCCATCACCACCGAGGACGTGCGCAACGCCTGTGACGTGCTGCGTCCGGTCTACGACCGCACCGACGGCAAGGACGGCCGGGTTTCCCTGGAGGTGGACCCGCGCCTCGCCAAGGACACGACCGGGACGGTCGAGTCGGCCCGACGGCTCTGGGCAGCAGTCGACCGACCCAACCTGTTCATCAAGATCCCGGCGACCGTCGAGGGACTGCCGGCGATCTCCCAGGCGCTGGCGGACGGCATCAGCGTCAACGTGACGCTCATCTTCTCCCTCGACCGCTACCGCGCGGTGATGAACGCCTTCCTCACCGGTCTGGAGCAGGCCCGGGAGGCGGGGCGTGACCTGTCCCAGCTCCGCTCTGTCGCGTCCTTCTTCGTCTCGCGCGTGGACACGGAGATCGACAAGCGGCTGGACGCCATCGACTCCGACGAGGCCCGGCAGCTCAAGGGCAAGGCCGGCATCGCGAACGCCCGCCTCGCCTACCAGGCCTACGAAGAGGTCTTCTCGACCCCGCGCTGGCAGAACCTCGAGGCCGCGGGCGCCCACGTCCAGCGGCCGCTGTGGGCGTCCACCGGGGTGAAGAACCCCGACTACCCGGACACGATGTACGTCACCGAGCTGGTGGCACCGGACACCGTGAACACCATGCCGGAGAAGACGCTCGACGCCGTCGCCGACCACGGGGAGATCCGGGGAGACCAGGTGACCGGCCACTACGACGACGCGAAGGCCACCATGGACGCCCTCGAGCGCGTGGGGGTCTCCTACGGTGACGTGGTCGCGCTGCTCGAGCAGGAGGGCGTGGAGAAGTTCGAGAAGTCGTGGGCGCAGCTGCTGGGCAGCGTCGAGCAGGAGCTCGACAAGGCGCAGCAGGACGACTCCTACGCCTCGGAGGGCGCCCAATGACGTCCTCGGGTGTCGCGGTCAGCGCCTCCGGGGCCGCCGCCGACGCGATCAGCCGTCACGTGCCGGAGCTGGTTCGTGACGGCTTCGCCGGCAAGCTCTTCCACCAGGACCCCGACCTGTGGGGACCCGAGGCACACTCCGAGGCGTCCAAGCGCCTGTCCTGGGTGGGCCTGCCCCGGTCCTCCCGCCCGCTGCTCGGCGAGATCGCTGCCCTGCGCAGCGAGCTCGACGAGCAGGCCGGTCACCCGCTGGACCACGTCGTGCTCTGCGGCATGGGGGGCTCCTCGCTGGCACCGGAGGTGATCTGTGCCACGGCCGGGGTCGAGCTCACGGTCCTCGACTCCTCGGATCCCGACTACGTGCGGCACGCCCTGCAGGACCGGCTCGACCGCACCGTCGTCGTGGTGTCCAGCAAGTCGGGCTCGACCGCGGAGACGGACTCGCAGAAGCGCGCCTACGAGCAGGCGTTCCGGGACGCCGGCATCGACCCGACCCACCGGATCGTGCTGGTCACCGACCCGGGCAGCCCGATGGACGAGGCCGGTCGGAAGGCCGGCTACCACGTCGTCAACGCCGACCCGAACGTCGGCGGCCGCTACTCCGCCCTCACGGCCTTCGGGCTCGTGCCCAGCGGCCTCGCCGGGGTGGACATCGAGGGCCTGCTGGACGACGCCGAGGCGGTCGCGGACCTGCTCGCGGCCGATGACGAGGCGAACCCGGCGTTGCGCCTGGGGTCCGCGCTGGGCGGCACCGCCCCCCTGCGGGACAAGGTGCTGCTCACCGACGCCGGCACCGAGATCACCGGCTTCGGTGACTGGGCGGAGCAGCTCATCGCCGAGAGCACCGGCAAGAACGGCACCGGACTGCTGCCGGTGGTCGTGGGCACCGGCGGCCCGGCCGCGGACCAGCTGGCGGACGACGAGCTGGTGGTGCTGCTGCAGGCCACGGACGGCGATGACGCCGACGGCGGCAGCGAGCCGAAGGGCGATGCCGTGGCCGTGTCGGGAACCCTCGGCGCCCAGCTGCTCCTGTGGGAGGCCGCCGTGGCCACAGCGGGCCGGCTGCTCGGGATCAACCCGTTCGACCAGCCGGACGTCGAGAGCGCCAAGCAGGCGGCGCGTGACCTGATGGCCCAGGGAGGTGGCACCACCGACGAACCGGCTTTCACCGACGGAGCGGTCGAGGTACGGGCGCTCGGTGGCAGCTGGCTCGGCGACGCCCGGGACGTGTCCGCCGCCGTGGAGGCCCTCTTCGCCCAGCTCGACCGGGACCGCGGCTACCTGGCCGTGATGGCCTACCTCGACCGGGCCTCTGACTCGGCGCTGGCCGAGGTGCGTCCGGTGCTGGCCCGGCGGCTGAGCCGCCCCGTCACTTTCGGGTGGGGCCCGCGGTTCCTGCACTCGACCGGGCAGTACCACAAGGGCGGCCCGGCCACCGGCGTCTACCTGCAGGTGACCACCGTCCCCGAGAAGGACCTCGAGGTGCCCGGACAGGACTTCAGCTTCGGCGTCCTCATCGCGGCGCAGGCCGCCGGTGACGCGCAGGTGCTCGCCGAGCACGGCCGACCGGTGCTGCGCCTGCACCTGACCGACCACGACCGTGGCCTGGCGCAGCTGCGGCAGGCACTCGGCCTCCCCGCGCACCCCACGGAGCAACCCACGTGAGCCCTGTCGACATAGCCCCCGGGCAGAACCCGCTGCGCGACCCGCGCGACAAGCGGCTGCCCCGCATCGCCGGCCCGTGCAGCCTCGTGCTGTTCGGGGTCACCGGCGACCTGGCGACCAAGAAGATCATGCCGGCGATCTACGACCTCGCCAACCGCGGCCTGCTCCCGCCGGGCTTCAGCCTCGTCGGGTTCGCCCGCCGTGACTGGGCCGACCAGGACTTCGGCAAGATCGTGCACGAGGCGGTCCGCCAGCACGCGCGCACCCCCTTCCGCGAGGACGTGTGGCGCAACCTGGCCGACGGGTTCAGGTTCGTGCCGGGCACCTTCGACGACGGGAACGCCTTCGAGCTGCTCGCCAAGACCGTCGACGAGCTGGACCAGAACCGCGGGACCGGTGGCAACCACGCGTTCTACCTGTCGATTCCGCCCAGCTTCTTCTCGGTCGTCTGCGAGCAGCTCGACCAGCACGGGCTCAGCAAGCCGCGGCCGGGCACCTGGCGCCGGGTGGTCATTGAGAAGCCGTTCGGCCACGACCTGCAGAGCGCCCGTGAGCTGAACGCCATCGTCGAGGGCGTCTTCCCGCCGGACTCGGTGTTCCGCATCGACCACTACCTCGGCAAGGAGACCGTCCAGAACCTGTTGGCGCTGCGCTTCGCCAACCAGCTGTTCGAGCCGATCTGGAACGCCAACTACGTCGACCACATCCAGATCACCATGGCCGAGGACATCGGCATCGGCGGGCGGGCCGGCTACTACGACGGCATCGGCGCCGCCCGTGACGTCATGCAGAACCACCTGCTCCAGCTGCTCGCCCTCACCGCCATGGAGGAACCGGTCTCCTTCCACGCCCAGGACCTGCGGGCCGAGAAGGAGAAGGTGCTCTCGGCCGTGCGGCTGCCGGACGACCTGTCGGCTGCCACGGCGCGGGGGCAGTACGCCGCTGGCTGGCAGGGCAGTGAGCACGTGAAGGGCTACCTGCAGGAGGAGGGGATCGACCCGGCCTCCGCCACCGAGACCTTCGCCGCGGTCAAGCTCGAGATCGCCACCCGTCGGTGGGCCGGGGTGCCGTTCTACCTGCGCACCGGCAAGCGGCTGAGCAAGCGGGTCACCGAGATCGCGGTGGTGTTCAAGCGCGCCCCGCACCTGCCCTTCAGCGACACCGCGACCGAGGAGCTGGGCCAGAACGCCATCGTCATCCGGGTGCAGCCGGACGAGGGCGTCACCATGCGCTTCGGCTCCAAGGTGCCCGGCGCCGGGTCGATGGAGGTCCGGGACGTCACGATGGACTTCGGCTACGGCACCTCGTTCACCGAGAGCAGCCCGGAGGCCTACGAACGACTCATCCTCGACATGCTCCTCGGGGACCCGCCGCTGTTCCCCCGCCATGAGGAGGTCGAGCTGTCGTGGCAGATCCTCGACCCGGTGGAGGACTACTGGCGCACCGCAGGACCCCCGGAGAGCTACTCGGCGGGCGGCTGGGGTCCGCAGGGAGCTGACGAGATGATGCACCGCGACGGACGTCACTGGAGGATGCCGTGATCGTCGACCTGCCGAGCACCAGCACGACGGCGGTCAGCAAGCGACTGGTCAAGCTGCGCAACGAGTCGGGGGCGATGACCCTCGGGCGGGTGCTGACGTTGATCATCGTCTGCGACGACGAGACCGTCGACGACGCCATCGAGGCGGCGAACGCCGCCAGCCACCAGCACCCCTGCCGGATCGTGGTCCTGGTCCGCGCGAACCGCCGAGGCTCCAACCGGCTCGACGCCCAGATCCGCGTCGGTGGCGATGCCGGGGCCAGCGAGGTCGTCGTGATGCGCCTCTACGGACAGCTCGCCGACCACGGCCAGCGAGTGGCGCTGCCCCTGCTGCTCGCCGACTCCCCCGTCGTCGTGTGGTGGCCGCACGACGCCCCGCGTGACGTCGCCGGTTCCCCGATCGGCCAGCTCGCCGACCGGCGGATCACCGACGCCGCCGAGGCCAGGAACCCGCAGCGCGAGCTGCAGCGCCGCGCCCAGACCTACGCGCCCGGGGACACCGACCTGGCCTGGACCCGGATCACGATCTGGCGCGGCCTGCTCGCGGCCGCCCTGGACCAGGGGCCCTACGAGCCGGTCCTCGAGGCAACCGTCTCCGGAGCCAGCGACTCCCCGAGCACCGACCTGCTGGCCGGCTGGCTCGCGGACACCCTCGACTGCCCGGTTCGCCGCGCCAAGGGTCCAGCGGGCACCGGCATGACCAGCGTGCGACTGGAGCGCAAGAGCGGCCCGGTCGACCTCGTGCGCCCGGACGGCACCGTGGCCACCCTGTCCCAGCCCGGGCAGCCGATCCGGCGCATCAGCCTGGCCCGGCGCTCCACCGCCCAGTGCCTGGCCGACGAGCTCCGCCGGCTCGACCCGGACGAGATCTACTCCGAGGCGCTGATCGGTGGCATGGCCGAGGTGCGTGGCCGCCGCGCCGTGCCCATGGACAAGGCCATCGCCGACGGCGAGGCGCCCTCGCTGGAGGAGTCGCGGGAGGAGCGGGTCACGGTCGCCCGCCGCGCCCGCGCCCTGGGCAGCGACAAGATGGTCGAGGAGCCACCGCAGTCGGCGCGGGACGCCGACACGGTGCACGAGGCCGCGTCACGCAAGCTGGAGTCCAAGGCCGCCGGGGAGGCGGGCAGCGGCCAGGTGACCGCTCACACGAACGCGGACGGTGCCGGTGACGGGGATGCCTCCGACAGCGACGCGGCGTCACCCGGTGACGGCGAGTCGGCGGCCGGCAGCGGGACACGGTGACGGCGATGGGCCGGGCGCCCGGCGTGGTGGTGCATGCGGACAAGCAGGAGCTGGCCGACGCGGTCGCCGACCGTCTGGTCACGACCGTCGTCGACGCCCAGTCCTCCCGCGGGATCGCCGATGTCGTCCTCACCGGCGGCTCGATGGGGTCGGCGGTGCTGCAGGCGCTGGGGAGCTCACCCGGCCGCGACGCCATCGACTGGTCCGCCGTGCGGTTGTGGTGGGGCGACGAACGCTTCCTTCCTGGGGGCGACGCCGACCGCAATGAGACCCAGGCCCGGGAGGCGCTGCTGGACCGGCTCGACCTGCCTCGGGAGCACGTGCTCGTCATGGCCGCGTCCGACTCCGGCGTCGCCTCCGCGGAGGAGGCCGCAGACCGGTATGCCGAGCAGCTCGCGGCCGTTGCCGATCCCGGGGAGTCCGTGCCGCGCTTCGATGTCCTCATGCTCGGGGTCGGCCCCGACGCCCACGTCGCCTCGCTGTTCCCGGGGCACCCGGCGCTCTACGAGCGCGACCGGCCCGTGGTCGCGGTCCACGGCTCGCCCAAACCGCCGCCGACCCGGGTCTCCCTCACCTTCCCGGCGCTGTGCCACGCCCGGGACGTCTGGTTCATGGTGTCGGGGGCCGACAAGGCCGATGCGGTCGGACTGGCGTTGTCCGGGGCCGGTGAGATGCAGGCGCCCGCGGCGGGCGTGCACGGCACCCGCTCGACGCTGTGGCTCGTCGACCGGCCGGCAGCGCAGCACGTCCCCCAGGAACTCGTCCGGATCGCGAGCCCCTGAACCCGCCGGCTCCCTGACCGGAGTTGCCGCCGCCCGCAATGGCCTGCCGGGAGCCGATCGCGTGTCGTGTCAGGCGGCTCGCCGGCGACGCAGGCCCCGAGCGGCGAGGCGCTGGAGCCAGACCCCGAGGCGTTCGCCGCGTGAGTCGGCCGGCGGCACCGCGCCGATCTGTCGCGCGACTGCGTACTGGTCGTACAGCACCCGACAGCTGGTCAGCCGTCCAGCAAGCAGGGTCCAGTGGTCGTCGCCGTCGAAACTCACCGTGCCGTTCGTGGGGGCGAATCCGGGCGGCTCGAGCGGACCCTTCATAGTCCCGACGCAGCGCCACGGCACCACAGCCACCCCCCGGGCGGAGTCGAACAACGGCAGTGCGGTGCTGGCGAACCGGAAGTCGGGCATGGCCCGAGCGAGCAACACGACAACCTCCTGAATGGCATGCGTGCCGCGTCTGGGCGTCTCGTGCAGGGGGTCGCTGTACTCGATGTCCTCGGCGCAGAGCGCCGTCACCTGCCGCGGGTCGTGGGAGTTCCAGGCGGCGTGCCAGTCATCGACGAAGCGCCGCAATGTCACCGCGTCGAGCGGCACGGTCACCACGCTGTCCGTGCTCGAACGGCTCTTGCCATCGTCCAGTCGTCCCATCTGCGCGACCTCCCGTGTCGAGCCTTCCCTCGCTGGCTGGCCCCGAAGATCTCAGGGTCACAAGGGAACGCTGCGCCAGGATCGGCACCACGTGCCAGAGGCTTTGGTCCCGGGCCGCGGAAAGTCCGGACGTGCTCAGCGGATGAGGTTGCGGTCGCGCAGCTTCTGCAGCGCCTCGTCGAGGATGGCCTGCCCGTCGGCTTCGTTGCGACGTTCCTTCACGTAGGCCAGGTGGGTCTTGTAGGGCTCGACGCGCGGGGGCGCGGGCGGGTTGGCCTCGTCCTGCCCGGCCGGGAATCCGCAGCGGGGGCAGTCCCAGAGCTCCGGGATCTCCAGACCGGTCTCCTCGGCGAAGCTGGGCCGGGTCTCGTGGCCGTTGGAGCACCAGTACGACACGATGACGCGCGGCGCGCTCTCCCCGCGCTCCGCCTCCCCCATGGGGCCTGCCCCGACCCTGCTCCCCCGGATCGCGTTGCCACCTGCCATGAGTGCTCTCCTCGTCGTCGTGCTGTCGTGAACTGCTGTTGCGCGGCCCCGGTCGACGTGACGTCTAGCTCGAGAACCGGAGCAACAACCCGAGCCCGACGATGGCAGCGAGCCAGATCAACCCCACGGCGACGGTGAACCGGTCCAGGTTCTTCTCCGCCATCGAGGAGCCGCCCAAACTGCTGGAGATGCCGCCGCCGAACATGTCCGACAGGCCGCCACCCTTGCCCTTGTGCATGAGGATCAGCAGGGTGAGGATCAGCCCTCCGAGCACGAGGATGACCTCGAGCGCAATCTTCACCACGGTCACTGCGTCACCATCACCTGTCGGTCGACTGTTCTTGCCGGTGGGTCCGGGCGCTGTTCGGCCAAACCCGCCTCAGCCTACCTGTCGTCAGGCGTTCGCCCCAAGGTGGTCACGGTATCGGCAGATCGAGGCGAACTCGTCGGCCTTGAGGGAGGCACCGCCGACCAGGGCGCCGTCGACGTCCTCCTGAGCCATGATCGCCGCGACATTTCCCGCCTTGACCGAGCCGCCGTAGAGGATGCGGGTGCCGTCCGCGGTGTCGCCGGAGAAGCGTTCGGCCAGCCGGGTCCGGATCGCCGCGCAGACCTCCTGGGCGTTCTCCGGGGTGGCCACCTCGCCGGTGCCGATCGCCCAGACCGGTTCGTAGGCGACGACCAGGTTCCGGGCCTGCTCGGGCGTCACGTCGGCCAACGCCGCGTCGAGCTGCTGCAGCACGTGCTCGTGGTGGCGCCCGTCGTCGCGGACCTGCTTGTCCTCGCCGACGCACAGGATCGGGGTGAGCCCGTGCCGGTGGGCGGCCGCGACCTTGGCCGCCACCACCTCGTCGGTCTCGTGATGGTGCTGGCGCCGCTCGCTGTGACCGACGATCACGTAGGTGCAGCCCAGTTTGGCCAGGAACGCCCCGGAGACGTCACCGGTCCACGCGCCCGCGTCGTGCGGGGAGAGGTCCTGGGCGCCGTGGGTCAGCTCCAGCTTGTCCCCGTCGATGAGGGTCTGGACGCTGCGCAGGTCGGTGAACGGCGGGAGCACGGCCACCTCCACCGCACTGAAGTCGTGCTTGCCGTCGCGCAGGGTCCAGTCCAGCTTCTGCACCAGGTGGGTGGCCTGCAGGTGGTCCAGGTGCATCTTCCAGTTGCCCGCCATCAGCGGGGTACGGCCGGACGCGGCCGAGGGCGTGCGTCCCGTGGTGGTGGTCGCCACCCTCACTCCTTCCCGCCGGACACAGGGCCCGAGTCCTCGAGGACCGACAGTCCGGGCAGCTCCTTGCCCTCGAGGTACTCCAGGCTGGCGCCGCCCCCGGTGGAGATGTGACTGAAGTCGTCGTCGGCGAAGCCCAGCTGCCGGATGGCAGCCGCCGAGTCGCCCCCGCCGACCACGGTGAACGCACCGGCCCGGGTCGCCGCGACGAGGGCCTTCGCGACCGCTGCCGTGCCGTCGGCATACGGGACCATCTCGAAGGCACCCATCGGGCCGTTCCAGAAGACCGTCTTCGCACCCTCCACCGCTGCGGCGAAGGCTCGTGCGGACTCCGGCCCGATGTCCAGGCCCAGCCGGTCCGCCGGGATGGCGTCGGCCGGCACGACCTCGTGCTCGGCGTCGGCGGCGAACTCGGTGGCCGCCACCACGTCGGTGGGCAGGAGGATCTCCACCCCGCGCTCCGCCGCCTGCTGCAGGTAGCCCCGGACCGGGTCGAGCTGGTCCTGCTCGAGCAGGCTGCGCCCGACCTCGTAGCCCTGCGCCTTGAGGAAGGTGAACGCCATGCCACCGCCGATGAGCAGCTTGTCCGCGGTGGTGAGCAGGCTCTCGATCACGCCCAGCTTGTCGCTGACCTTCGCGCCCCCGAGGACCACCACGTAGGGCCGTGCCGGGTCGTGCGTGAGCCGTTGCAGGACGTCAACCTCCGCCTGCACCAAGGTGCCGGCGACGTGCGGGAGTCGCCGCGCGACGTCATACACGCTGGCCTGCTTGCGGTGCACGACCCCGAACCCGTCACTGACGTAGAGGTCGGCGAGGGACGCGAGCTGGTCGGCGAAGGCGCCGCGTTCGGCATCGTCCTTGGACGTCTCCCCCGGGTTGAACCGGAGGTTCTCCAGCAGCGCGACCTGGCCGTCCTGGAGCCCGTCCACGACGGCCCGGGCAGACTCACCTACGGTGTCCTCCGCCAGCGCCACCGGCCGGCCGAGCAGCTCGCCCAGCCGCTCGGCCACGGGAGCCAGCGAGTACTTCTGCTCCGGGCTGCCCTTGGGCCGGCCCAGGTGCGCGCAGACCACCACCCGGGCACCGGCCTCGGTCAGCGCCGCGATGGTCGGGACCGAGGCGCGCACCCGGCCGTCGTCGGTGATCCGTCCCTGGTCGTCGAGGGGCACGTTGAGGTCGCTGCGCACGAGCACACGGCGACCCCGCAGGTCCTGCTCGCCGAGCAGGTCGTCGATCGTCCTCATCGGTGTGCGCAAACCCCGTCAGAGGCTCTCGCCGACGTACTTGACGAGGTCGAGCAGGCGGCAGGAGTAGCCCCACTCGTTGTCGTACCAGCCGACGATCTTGACCTGGTTGCCGATGACCTTGGTCAGCCCCGAGTCGAAGATGCACGAGTGCGGGTCGGTCACGATGTCGGAGGACACGATCGGGTCATCGGTGTAGCGCAGGATGCCCTTGAGCGGGCCGTCGGCGGCCGCGCGGAAGAAGTCGTTGACCTCCTCGACCGTCGTCTCCCGCCCCGCCTCGAAGGTGAGGTCGGTCGCGGAGCCGGTCGGCACCGGCACCCGGAGGGCGTAGCCGTCGAGCTTGCCCTTGAGGTCCGGCAGCACGAGGCCGATCGCCTTCGCGGCCCCCGTGGAGGTCGGCACGATGTTGACCGCCGCGGCACGGGCCCGACGCAGGTCCCGGTGCGGCCCGTCCTGGAGGTTCTGGTCCTGGGTGTAGGCGTGGATCGTGGTCATCAGGCCCTTGACGATCCCGAGCTCGTCGTTCATCACCTTCGCCATCGGGCCCAGGCAGTTGGTGGTGCAGGAGGCGTTGCTGATGACGTGGTGGCTCGCCGGGTCGTAGTCGGTGTGGTTGACCCCCATGACGACCGTGACGTCCTCGTTCTTGCCGGGCGCGGAGATGATGACCTTCTTGGCCCCGGCGTCAAGGTGGGCCTTGGCCTTGTTGGCGTCGGTGAAGAAGCCGGTCGACTCGATGACGACGTCGACACCGAGGTCCTTCCACGGCAGCTGGGCCGGGTCCTTCTCGGCCAGGGACGTGATCGTCTGGTCGCCGACCTTGATCCCGCCGTCGGTCACGGAGACCTCCCGGTCCAACGGGCCGAGGACGGTGTCGTACTTCAGCAGGTGCGCCTGGGTGTCGTCGTCGCCGAGGTCGTTGAAGGCGACCACCTCGACGTCGGCGTCCGAGGCCAGCACGGCCCGGTAGAAGTTGCGTCCGATCCGGCCGAAGCCGTTGATGCCCACACGTACGGTCACGATGTCCCGCCCTCCTATGGCAGCAGCAGATTTGGCAGCAGCATGTCGACGCAAGCGCCACCACGAGCCTATGGGATCCGGTTACCCACGTCGCACCCGGCCAACCGTGCGGCCCGAGGCGGTCAGGAGTCGAGCATGTCCGGTGTGAGGTTGGCGTCGGTCCCTGCCACGCCGAGCTCGCCGGCGCGCTTGTCGGCCATCGCCAGCAACCGGCGGATCCGCCCCGCGACGGCGTCCTTGGTCATCGGCGGGTCGGCCAGCTGGCCGAGCTCCTCCAGGCTCGCCTGCTTGTGCTTCAGCCGCAGGTTGCCCGCGTCGCGCAGGTGCTCGGGCACCTCCTCGCCGAGGATCTCCAGCGCCCGCTCGACCCGCGAGCCGGCGGCAACGGCGGCCCGCGCGGACCGGCGCAGGTTGGCGTCGTCGAAGTTGGCCAGCCGGTTGGCAGTCGCCCGCACCTCCCGGCGCATGCGCCGCTCCTCCCAGGCCAGCACGGCGTCGTGGGCACCGAGCCGGGTGAGCATCGCCCCGATCGCGTCGCCGTCGCGGATGACGACCCGGTCCACGCCGCGCACCTCCCGCGCCTTCGCCGGGATCTCCAGCCGCCGCGCGGCCCCCACCAGGGCCAGCGCCGCCTCCGGCCCCGGACAGGTGACCTCAAGGGCGGAGGAGCGGCCGGGCTCGGTGAGCGACCCGTGCGCGAGGAACGCTCCGCGCCACGCCGCCTCGGCGTCGCAGACCGAGGCGCTGACCACCTTGGGCGGCAGTCCGCGGACCGGACGACCACGGGTGTCGATGAGGCCGGTCTGCCGGGCCAGCGCCTCGCCGTCCTGCGTGACCCGGACGACGTACCGGCTGCCCTTGCGCAGGCCACCGGCCGCGAGCACCAGCAGGTCGCTGTGGTGGCCGTAGACCTCGGTGATGTCCTTGCGCAGCCGCCGCGCGGCCGCCGCCGTGTCGAGCTCGGCCTCCACCACGATCCGTCCACCCACGATGTGCAGCCCCCCGGCGAAGCGCAGCGTCGCCGAGACCTCCGACTTGCGGCAGCAGGTCCGGGTGACCGGGAACCGGCTCAGCTCGTCCTTGACCTTCGCCGTCATCGCCATGCGGGCCATCCTGCCACTTCCCCCACCGTCGTCATCGATCCTGCCTGACCGGATCGACTCCTCGGCGGCGCGGGCCTCGCAAGCTCGTGTCCTACCGCCGTCGTCATCGATCCATCACGTCGCGGTAGGCCGCCGCCAGCCGCAACGTGTCGTGCCGCCCGGGCTGTTCGTGGTCGGCGATGTGCGCGATCAGCACCTCCGCGCCCATGCTCTCCGCGACACTGCGCAGGGCCTCTCCCCCGTCCTCGAGCTCCGCCGGATCGGCCAGCACGGCGTCGAGCCGCAGGTCGGGGGCGTGCGCCTCCAGCACCTCGAGATGGTCGGCTGCCGAGAACCCTTCGGTCTCACCGGTGTTCAGCTGCAGGTTCATCGTGAGCAGCCGCCGCGCCTTGGTGTGGATGAGGGCCTCGCGCAGCTCTGGCACGAGCAGGTGCGGCATGACCGAGGTGAACCACGAGCCGGGCCCCAGGACCACCCAGTCGGCCTCGTTCACCGCGTCGACCGCCTCCTGGCGGGCCGGTGGGTCCTTCGGCTCGAGCCACACGTTGAGCACGCGGCCGGTCGTGGTGGCCACCTCGACCTGCCCACGCACCTCCCGGACCCCCTCGGGGTCCTCGGCGTCGGCGCCGAGGACGGTCGCGGCGATGTCGAGCGGGACGGACGCCATCGGCAGCACCCGACCCCGCGACCCAAGCAGCCGGCCGACCATGTCGAGCCCCTCGACGGTGTCGCCGAGCAGGTCCCACAGCGAGGTGATCAGCAGGTTGCCGAGGGCATGGCCACCCAACTCACCGTCGCCGGCGAAGCGGTGCTGCAGCACGTCCCGCCACAGGTGTCCCCATTCGCTGTCGTCACACAGTGCCGACAGGGCCATGCGCAGGTCGCCCGGCGGCAGCACGCCCAGCTCGCGGCGGAGCCGACCGCTGGAGCCGCCGTCGTCGGCGACCGTGACGACCGCGGTGACCCGCTCGGTGATCAGCCGCAGCGCCTCGAGCGACGCGGCGAGGCCGTGGCCGCCACCCAGCGCGGTGACCGCTGGCCTGGTCACTCGTGCCCCAGGTCGCGGTGCACGACGGTGGTCATGATGTCCCCGCCGCCGAGCCGCTCGCCCAGGGCCTCGGCCATGACGACCGAGCGGTGCTTGCCGCCGGTGCAGCCGACCGCGAGCGTGACATAGCGTCGTCCCTCCCGCTTGTAGCCCTCCAGCACCGGTCCCATCAGGGCCACCACCCGGTCGAGGAACTCATCGGCGCCCTCCTGTTTGCGCACGAACTCGGCGACCCGCTCGTCCAGGCCGCTGAACGGCCGCAGCTCCGGGATCCAGAACGGGTTGGGCAGGAAGCGCATGTCGAAGACGAAGTCGGCATCGAGCGGCAGGCCGTACTTGAAGCCGAACGACATCACCGCGATCCGCACTCGCGGCCCGGACCCCTCACCGAGCAGCTCGTCGATCTTCGCGGTGAGCTGGTGGACGTTGAGACCGGAGGTGTCGACGAGGATGTCGGCGTCCGAGCGCAGGTCGCCCAGCAGGTCGCGCTCCTCCTGTATGCCGTCCAGCAGCCGCCCCTGCCCCTGCAGGGGGTGCGGCCGGCGCACCGACTCGAACCGGCGCACGAGGGCCTCGTCCGTGGCCTCCATGAACACGATGGTGGGGTGCCAGCCCTTCTCGCGGAGCGCGGAGAGGGCGTCGCGGAAGGCCGCGAAGAACGTGCGGCTGCGTACGTCCACGACGGCCGCCAGCCGGCTCACCCCGCCGCGGCTGCGCTCGGCCAGCTCGGCCATCGGCAGCATCATCTCCGGCGGGAGGTTGTCCACGACGTACCAGCCGTGGTCCTCCAGCACGTTGGCGGTTGTGGTGCGGCCGGCGCCGCTCATGCCGGTCACCACGAGCAGCTCCATCGGGCCTGCGCCCGGTGGCCCCGGATCTCGGGACGACGACTCGCTCGACTCCTCGCTCCTTCTCACGAGAGCACCTCCCCCGTTGTGACGTTCACGGCCGGCTGGGCCGCGTCCGACCCCTCCTCGCCCAGGGCCCGGTGCACCGACTCGGCGAGCGCCGGGCCGATCCCCGGCACCTGCTGGATCTCCTCGACGTCCGCGAGCCGGATCTTCTTCACCGAGCCGAAGTGCTTCAGCAGCGCCTTGCGCCGCGCCGCCCCGAGCCCAGGGATGTCGTCGAGCGCGCTGTGCGTCATCGCCTTCGACCGGCGCGTGCGGTGGAAGGTGATGGCGAACCGGTGCGCCTCGTCGCGGACGCGCTGCAGCAGGTAGAGCCCTTCGCTGGTGCGCGGCAGGATGACCGGGAACTCCGACCCCGGGACCCAGACCTCCTCCAGCCGCTTGGCCAGTCCGACGAGGGCCACGTCGTCCACCCCGAGCTCGTCGAGCACCTTCTTCGCGGCGTTGACCTGCGGCAGGCCGCCGTCGACGACGACGAGGTTCGGTGGGTAGGCGAACCGCTTCGGCTTGCCGGTCTCAGGGTCACGCGCCTCACCCACGTCGGGCGACCCGGTCTCGCAGCCCTCCTGGATGTAGCGGCGGAACCGCCGCGAGAGCACCTCGTGCATGGCCGCGGTGTCGTCAGTGCGCAGCGCCCCGTCCTCGCTGGCCGGGTCGGGCGTCCCGTGCACGATGAACCGGCGGTACTCGGACTTGCGCGCGAGGCCGTCCTCGAACACGACCATCGATCCGACCACCTGGGTGCCCTGGATGTGGCTGATGTCGTAGCACTCGATGCGCAGCGGGGCCTCGGCCAGCTCGAGGGTGTCCTGCAGCTCCTGCAGCGCCTGGCTGCGCAGCGTCAGGTCACCGGCGCGCGACACCTTGTGCCGGGCCAGCGCCTGCTGGGCGTTGCGCTGGACGGTCTCCATCAGGGCCCGCTTGTCCCCGCGCCGGGGCACGCGCAGGTCCACCCGGGCTCCGCGCACCCCGGCGAGCCACTGCGCGAACTGCTCGGCGTCCTCCGGCAGGTCGGGGACGAGGACCTCGCGAGGGACCCCCTCCGGTGACTCCCCGCCATACACCTGTTGCAGGAGGTGCTCGACCAGCTCGCCGCGGTCGCCGCTCTCGGCCTCGACGCCGCCCTCGATCACCCAGCCGCGCTGGCCGCGCACCCGGCCGCCGCGCACGTGGAAGACCTGCACCGCGGCCTCGAGCTCGTCCTCGGCGAGGGCGAACACGTCCGCGTCCGTGGCGTCGCCGAGCACGACCGCCGACTTCTCGAGCGCCTTCTGGAGCGCCCCGATGTCGTCCCGCAGCCGGGCCGCCTGCTCGAAGTCGAGCTCGGCGCTGGCCTCCTTCATCCGCCGCTCGAGCCGCTTGACGAACTTCGCGGTGTTGCCGGCCATGAAGTCGCAGAACTCCTCGGCGATCTCGCGGTGCTCCTCGGGGGTGACCCGCCCGACGCAGGGCGCGGAGCACTTGTCGATGTAGCCGAGCAGGCACGGCCGGCCGACCTGCTCGGCCCGCTTGAACACTCCCCCGCTGCAGGTGCGGATCGGGAACACCCGCAGCAGCAGGTCGAGCGTCTCGCGGATCGCCCATGCGTGCGTGTAGGGCCCGAAGTAGCGGGTGCCCTTGCGCTTGCGGCCCCGCATCACCTGGGCCCGCGGGAACTCCTCGCCCATGGTGACGGCGAGGTAGGGGTAGGACTTGTCGTCGCGGTACTTGACGTTGAACCGGGGGTCGTACTCCTTGATCCAGGAGTACTCCAGCTGCAGTGCCTCGACCTCCGTGGACACCACCGTCCACTCCACGGACGCGGCCGTGGTGACCATGGTGCGGGTGCGCGGGTGCAGGTGCGCCAGGTCCTGGAAGTAGTTCGCCAGGCGCTGGCGCAGGCTCTTCGCCTTTCCGACGTAGATCACCCGGCGGTGCTCGTCACGGAACCTGTACACCCCCGGGGTGTCCGGGATCTCTCCCGGCCTGGGGCGGTAGCTGGAGGGGTCGGCCATGACTCACACCCTACTGGCGCGGACCGACACCGCGGCGGGGCTGTGGACGACGGGCCGGACCCCTGTGGACGGCCGGCGCAGAAGACGCTGCGGGGCCGGCCGGTCACGGTGGGTGGCGTTCAGGAGGGCGGGCCCGTGCGTTCTCGGCCAGGAGCGCGTGACGGTCGGGCGTCAGGTGTTGTCCGGACTAGGTCAACACGCTTCAATGCGGGGGGACTCGGGGCCTGAAGCGCGGCGTACGGATGTGAAGACCTCTGCGCCGCGACCGGGGGCGGCCCCGGCCGATCCGTGTCGACGGTCTGACCAGCCGTCGTGAACTTCACAGAAGGGCCCCTGCATGCCGCACGCCACACAGCACGCGGACGTCGCCACGGCGCAACTCGACTCGGCCCTGCGCGGTGGCCCCTTCCACGTCGCGCTGCGCGCGGCGATCGCCGCGCGTGGGCTGCCGCTGCAGCGTGTGCAGCACCATCTGTCGCGCCACGGGGTGAAGGTGGGCGTCACGAGCCTGAGCTACTGGCAGCAGGGGGCCCGGCGCCCGCAGCGTCCGGAGTCCCTGCGGGCCGTGCGGGCCCTGGAGGAGATACTCCAGCTGCCCGAGGAGTCGCTGATACGTCTGCTCGCCGAGTCCGGCGCCGGGGCATCGGACCGCGACCGACGGCCCGCGGGCCGCTCCTACCGCGCCCACCTGGCGGCCTCGGGCGTCCTTGACGGGCTGCTGGCCGAACTGGGGCACCCGTCGCCGGACGGCGGGGTGCACACCCTCGGGCACCACGAACGGATCCGCGTCGGGCCCGGCCGTGAGCTGGCGGGCCGCGAGTCGCATCTCATCGTCCGCGCCCACCAGGACGGCGTCGACCGCTTCGTCGCCGTCCACTACGGCGACCCGGGGTGCGTCCCCGCCCGGATGACCGTCCACGCCCTGGAGAACTGCCGCACGGGACGGGTGCGCACCCACCACGAGACCGGCCTGCTGGTGACCGAGCTGCTCTTCGACACGCGGCTGGGGGCCGGCGACACCCACCTCTTCCGCTACGGAGTCGAGGACGGCACGGCCGGTGTGTCGCGCGAGTACGTCCGCGGGTTCGGTACGACGGGCGGGCAGTACGCGCTCCAGGTGCGGTTCGACGTCGCGGCCCTTCCGGTGCGCTGCCACCGGTTCACGCAGCACTCCCCGGCGGCGCCGCGCGGTGGCCGGCAGGAGCTGGCGCTCAGCGGACTGCACCGCTCGGTGCATCTCGTGGAGCCGCGGGTCAGGTCGGGGATGCTGGGGATCGGCTGGGACTGGGAGTAGGACGCCGGGGCCCCGGGGAGGGCGTCGGCTGCGGCGCCGGGGAGGGCGTCGGCTGCTCCCGGTCGGGCTCCTGACGGTCGGGCTCCTGACGGTCAGGTCCCCGGGCTCGCGACGATCCGGCCCTGCTTCACCTCGACCGGCAGCTCGATGAGCGGCACGGTCGCCGGGGCGTGCAGCACCTCGCCGGTGCGGGCGTCGAACTCGCTGCCGTGGCAGTTGCAGACGAGCTTGGTGCCCTCCAGCTTCTTGATGGGGCACCCCGCGTGCGTGCACACCGTGCTGAACGCCTTCAGGGAGCCGTCCTCGGCGCGGCTGACCACCACGTTCCCGTCCGGGAACAGCTTCGTCGCGCCCTTGGCGACCTCCCCGTCCGCGCCCAGGTCCACGGGTGCGGTCGGCCTGGCCGGGGCGGCGCCGTCGTCGCCCGGGGAGCAGGCGGCCAGGCCGAGTCCGGCGACGGGCGTGACGGCCACCGAACGCAGGACGGTACGGCGACTCGGGGCGGGGCGGCCGGGCATGAGGTCTCCACTGGTCGGGTTCGGGGCCGGGCGGGGCGTGAGCGGGAGGTGCGCCACAGGGCCGACGATATCCGGCCGGGCGGGTGGTCCCGCGGGCCGGGTGGCCCGGAGGCGGGTCGCCGTCCGGCGTCGCGTAAACGCTTGCGCAAGCGTTTACGCACCCCTGGCCCGTGGGGTACGGTCCGGCCGGAGCGGGACGTGAGTGACAGGTCCGGGCGAGGACGCGAGTGACGGGTCCGGGCGGGGACGTGAGCGAAGGGGGTGCGCCGGTGGCGACCATGGCCGATGTCGCGCGGAGTGCGGGTGTCTCCGTGGCGACCGTCTCGCACGTCCTCAACGGCACCCGCCCGGTGCTGCCCCACACCCGCCAGGCGGTGCTCGACGCCGTGGAGGAGCTGGGCTACACGCCGAACACCCTCGCCCGCTCCCTGGTGACCTCGCGCACCCGTTCCATCGGGCTCGCGGTGTCGGCGATCAGCAACCCGTACTTCACGGAGATCCTCCAGGGCGTCGAGGCCGGCGCCCTGGAGCACGGCTACGGCCTGCTCATCGCCGACCCGCACGACGACCCCGGGCACGAGCGCGAGGTGGTCCGGCTGCTGCACGAGCGGCGTGTGGACGGCATGATCGTCGCGCCCTCCGCCGAGCCCCGGGACCTGGTCGCCTACCTCACCCGCCACCGGGTGCCGGCCGTGTTCCTCGACCGGGTCGTCGACGTGCCGGAGGCCGAGGACGCCCCGCGCTTCGACCAGGTCTGTGCCGAGGGCGCCGAGCCGACCACGGGGCTGGTGGGTCATCTCGCCGGGCTGGGCCACCGCCGGATCGGCCTGGTCGCGGGCCGGCCGGGGTTCAGCACGACCCGCGAGCGGATCACCGGGTACCGGCACGGCCTCGCCGCCGCGGGTCTGCCCTACGACGAGCGGCTGCTGGTCCACGGCGACTCCGAGGCGGCCGGCGGCGAACGGGCCACGGCGCAGCTGCTGTCCCTGGCGGTGCCGCCCACCGCGCTGGTCACCGCCAACAACGCGATGACCATCGGCGCCCTGCGCGCCGTCCGCGAGCGGGGCCTGTCCGTGCCCGGCGACCTCGCGCTGTGCTGCTTCGACGACTTCGCCTGGGCGGACCTCTTCTCACCCGGGCTCACCGCCGTCGCCCAGCCCAGCAGGGAGATCGGCGCGCGGGCCGTGCGGCTGCTCCTCGACCGCCTCGCCGCGCCGGACCGGCCGGCGCGGACCGTACGGCTGCCCTGCTCCTTCGTCCACCGCACCTCCTGCGGCTGCGCCGAGCAGCCCCGGCGGCTCCCGGAGCGGTCCGGGCGGCTCGCCGGGCCGTCCGGAGAACCCCATCCGCAAGCCCATGCCAAGGCCAACGAAAGGACCCTCCCGTGATCGTCGTCGCCGGTGAGGCACTGATCGACCTGGTACCGCAGGGCACGGGCGCCCTCGCCGCGCTGCGGCCCGCGCTCGGCGGCGGTCCGTACAACACCGC
>NZ_DASSTI010000074.1:0-119760 GCF_035708005.1 Segeticoccus sp.
CGGAGGATCTCGGCCTGCCGCCGGCCTTCGGCTTCGAGGATCTGCGACTGCTTGGTGCCCTCGGCGGTGAGGATCGCGGCGCGCCGGTCGCGCTCGGCGCGCATCTGCTTCTCCATCGAGTCCTGGATGGAGACGGGCGGGTCGATGGCCTTGAGCTCGACCCGCGAGACGCGGATGCCCCACTTGCCCGTCGCCTCGTCGAGGACGACGCGCAGCTGGCCGTTGATGTTGTCGCGGCTCGTCAGCGCCTCTTCGAGATTGAGCCCGCCGACCACGTTGCGCAGCGTCGTGGTGGTGAGCTGCTCGACGGCGCCGAGGTAGTTCGCGATCTCGTACGTCGCGGCGCGTGCGTCGGTGACCTGGAAGTAGACGACGGTGTCGATCGAGACGACCAGGTTGTCCTCGGTGATCACCGGCTGCGGCGGGAACGAGACGACCTGCTCGCGCAGGTCGATGTTGGCCCGTACCCGGTCGACGAACGGCACCAGGAAGTGGATCCCCGCGTCGAGCGTCCGGGAGAAGCGGCCGAGCCGCTCGATGATCAGCGCCGTCTGCTGTGGCACGATCCGCACCGTGCGCACGATCACGATGATCGCGAACACCACGAGAATCGCCAGCACGATGAGGCCGGCCAGCCCTCCCCCACCCATGTCCTACTCCTGTTCTCCCGCCTGATGCGGGACGTCCGCGGGCCCAGCGACGGCGGTGACGATCGCCGTGGCCCCCTCGATCGCGACGACCCGCACGGTCTGGCCCGGCAAGCACTCCGGGGAGCCCGGCGCCAACCGCGCGGACCAGGTTTCCCCTGCGAGCTTGACGCGACCCCCGAGCGCGGTGACGGTCTGCGTGACCAGGGCGGAGCGGCCGACGTGACCGGCCCACCCGATCCGGGTCGCCCCGTCGGCCACCATGAACCGCTTCTTGATGACCGGCCGCACGATGACCAGCAGCAGCGCGGCCACGACGACCGCGATGATCACCTGCCACTCGAAGGACAGCCCGGCGGCAGAGGCGATCGCCCCCGCCAGCGCCCCGCCCGCGAGCATGAGGAACACGAAGTCGACGCTAGCCGCTTCGAAGGCCCCCAGGGCGAGCGCGATCCCGATCCACGCCAACCAGCCGTGGTCGGTCAGCCAGGACATGTCCCCTCGATCTCCTCGCTCGAATGTCCGCTCAGCCTAGTCAGGTACTGCCCGGACCGGTGGCAGCACGCGCCGACCACCGGTCGCCGTGTCGCTCGAGGACCAGCGGCAGCCCGAAGGTCTCCGACAGGTTCTCGGCGGTGAGGGTGAGCTCGACCGGCCCCGCAGCGACCACCCGGCCGCCGCGCAGCAGCAGCACGTCGGTGAACGACGGCGGGATCTCCTCCACGTGGTGGGTCACGAGCACGAGCGCGGGCGCCTCCACGTCGGCCGCGAGCGAGCCCAGCCGGCCGACGAGGTCCTCGCGGCCGCCGAGGTCCAACCCGGCGGCCGGCTCGTCGAGCAGCATCAGCTCGGGGTCGGTCATCAGGGCCCGGGCGATCTGGACCCGCTTGCGCTCCCCCTCGCTCAGCGTGCCGTAGCGCCGGTCCGCCAGGTGGTGGGCGCCCAGCGCCTTGAGCAGCTCCTCCGCCCGGGCGTGGTCGAGCTCGTCGTAGGTCTCCCGCCAGCGGCCCACGATCCCGTAGGACGCGGTGACCACCACGTCGCGGACCCGCTCATCGCCGGGGATCCGCTCCGCCATGGCCGCGCTGGCCAGCCCGATCCGCGGCCGCAGCTCGAAGACGTCGACCGCACCCAGCACCTCACCGAGCACGCCGGCCACCCCGGTCGTGGGGTGCATCCGCGCGGCGGCAATCTGCAGCAGCGTCGTCTTGCCGGCACCGTTGGGGCCGAGGACGACCCAGCGCTCGCCCTCCTCCACCTCCCAGTTGACGTCGTCCAGCAGGGTGTTGCCGCCGCGCACCACGCTGACGCCGGCCAGCTCGAGGACATCACTCATGGCACGACAGTAGGCCACGCGCCGCGCCCGCTCGGACGGTCCCTCACCGGCTGGCGGAGCGGCCGGGCGGACCTACGATGTCCCGGTGCCTGCCCAGAGCGACCAGCGGGACAGCTCCGCGCTCCTGCCCGTCTCGGTGCGCCTCGCGCTGTGGTGCACCGCCGCGTATGCCGGCCAGCTCCCGCTGCCGCAGGCCCTCGCGCGGGCACACCCGGACGTGGACCACGTCGGCGGGGACCTGTCCCGGCTGGAGCTGTGGCGCGACCTGGGTGAGTCGGTCGTGCTCGTCTCCCTGCCCCGCCCCGGCGACGTGACCGGTATGCCGAGTGGTTCCCTCGACCTCGTCGGCGCGGCCACCGCGGCCGGCGAGTGCGCCTTCGTCCCGGGGATCGGCGGGGCCCTCGTGCCGGCCGTCGAGGCCTTCGGCCCGGAGGGCGACCAGGGCACCCAGGTGGTGTGGACGGCATACGACTGTGACCCGGTGCCCACCCACCGCGTCGAGGCGCTCTCGCTGGGAGAGATCGAGATGCGGTTGCGCGAGGACCTCCTGAGCCACACGAGCGACCTCGAGGACCTGGACGTGCGGCCCTGGGCGGGCTCCGACATGCGCCGCATCGCGGACGAGCGGCTCGCCCACCGGGCCTGGGGGGTGCCGGAGTCCGTGCCGCGGCGGGCCCTGCGCGTGCTGTCGTTGGCGGGCACGGTGAGCGAGACCGCCGACCTGGGGCTGGAAGCCGGGCCGACCGGGCTGAACAGCGTGGCCAACACGGCACATCGGGCCGTCCTGACACAGCTGCGCCACGTCGCCGAACGCGCCCTGGCCGACGCCACCAACGTGGCCGCGCTGACCATCGCCGGAGCCCTGCCCAGCTGACGTCGCGACGGGTGGGTCAGCCGTCCGTCGCGGCTGTCCCGGCCATGCCCCCGGTCTCCGGAACCGTCGTGTCAGGCGCGCCCCGGCCGTCCCTGACCCGTCCCAGACGGGCATGGCGGCGGCCGTAGAAGCCGTAGATCAGCAGCCCGACCGCGAGCCACACGAGGAAGCGCAGCCAGGTCTCCGCGGCCAGGTTGGTCATCAGCCCGATGCAGCAGCCGGCCGAGACGATGGGCAGCACCGGTGACAGCGGGGTCCGGAACGGGCGACGCATCCCGGGGTTCGTGACCCGGAGCACCGGCACGGCGATCGAGACGATGAGGAAGGCGAACAACGTGCCGATGCTCACCATCTCGGCGAGCGTGCTGAGTGGGATGAAGGCGGCCAGCAGGCTCACCCCGACGACAGTCAGCACGGTCATCAGCACGGGCGTGCGCCAGATGGGGTGGACGCGGCTGAACGCGGTGGGCAGCAGTCCGTCCCGCGCGAGCGCGAAGCCGATCCGGCCCATGGTGACCAGCTCGACGAGGATGACCGAGCTGAGCCCCGCGACCGCGGCCAGGCCGACGAGGGCGCCGGCCCAGCCGAGACCGACGTCGCGGAAGACCTGCGCCACCGCGTCGCCCTTGCTCAGGTCGGTGTACTTCACCATCCCGGTGATGACGAGGCACACCAGGACGTAGAGCAGGGTGCAGATGCCGAGGGTGCCGAGCAGCCCGACGGGCATGTCGCGCTTGGGGTTCCGGGTCTCCTCCCCGAGGTTCGCGACGGCTTCGAACCCGCTGTAGGCGAAGAACACGATGGCGGCCGCCACGAACACGCCGGCCATCCCGAACGACGAGGGGTCCACGCCGGTGATGAGCTGCCACAGCGGCGCGGTGAGCCCACCTTGCTGCTCGCTGGCCGGGACCGGCTTGCTCGGCGGGACGAACGGCGCCCAGTTGGCCGCCCGGATGAAGAACGCCCCGACCGCGATGACGAAGATGACGACTGAGACCTTGAGCACCACCAGGGTGTTGGTGACCCACGCGGACTGCCGCACGCCGCGGATCGCCACGATGCCGAGGACCACCACGATGAAGACCGCGCCGAGGTTGACCACCGACTTCTCACCGAACAGTGAGGACGGCAGGGCGTCGAAGACGCCGAGGAGGTAGGCGGACCATCCGCGAGCGACCACCGCGGACCCGAGCGCGAACTCCAGGATGAGGTCCCAGGCGATGATCCAGGCGAAGATCTCCCCGATCGTGGTGTAGGCGTAGGTGTAGGAGCTGCCGGCTGCGGGCACCGCCGCGGCGAGCTCGGCGTAGCACAAGGCTGCCAGGAGGCTGACGGCGCCAGCGACGAGGAACGAGATGACGATGCCGGGACCGGCGTGCACCCGCGCCTCGAGTCCGGTCAACGTGAAGATGCCGGTGCCGATGACGATCCCGATGCCGAATCCGATGAGGTCCCTCGCGCGAAGGCTCTTGGCCAGGTGGCCGCGGTCCGGCAGGGGATCACCGTGCTCGTCGATCTCGCTCTGCGCCAACACGTCCGCGACGGGCTTCTTCCGGAGGACGCTCACAACCAACCTGCGCTTCCCGTGTGCACCCCCCGTTTCGGCGCTGTCGACTCGACAGCCTTGCGGTGCGACGTTAGGCGACGACGATCAGCCGGCCGCGGTGGTGTCCACGTGACGAAATGCCGGTGAGAAGGCTCACGCGCCAGCGTCAGCGCCAGCGCCGAGCACCGAGCGGTAGACCTCGAGCGTCCGGTCGCCGATCGAGGTCCAGGAGAACTGCTCCACGGCGCGGCGCCGACCGGCCCGACCCCACTGGCGTGCCCGGCCGACGTCCCCGACCGCCTCGCGCAGCGCGGCGGCCAGGTCGGCGACGAACCGGTCGGGGTCGACCGGCTGACCGCTGCCGTCCTGCACCTGCTCGATCGGGACCAGCCAGCCGGTCTCCCCGTCGACCACGACCTCGGGGATGCCGCCGGTGGCGGTGGCCACCACCGGCAGCTCGCAGGCCATGGCCTCGAGGTTGACGATGCCGAGCGGCTCGTAGACCGACGGGCAGGCGAACACGGTCGCGTGGCTGAGCAGCGCGATCACCTCGGCGCGCGGCAGCATCTGGGCGATCCAGACCACGCCCTTGCGGGTGGAGCGCAGCTCCTCGATCAACGCCTCGACCTCGCGCTGGATCTCGGGAGTGTCGGGGGCGCCGGCGCACAGCACGAGCTGCACCTCCGGTGGGAGATCGCGGGCGGCGCGCAACAGGAACGGCAGCCCCTTCTGCCGGGTGATCCGGCCGACGAAGATGACTGCGGGGCGGTTCGGGTCCACGCCGTGCCCACGGACGACCTCGACGGCCTGGTCGCTGTCGTCGTGCTGCCACAGCCGGGAGTCGATGCCGTTGTGGACCACGTGCACCCGCTGCGGGTCCACGTCCGGGTAGCTGCGCAGCACGTCGGCACGCATGCCCGCGCTGACCGCGATCACGCCCGCGGCCGCCTCGATCGCGGTGCGCTCGGCGAAGGAGGACAGCCGGTAGCCGCCGCCGAGCTGCTCGGCCTTCCACGGCCGCAACGGTTCCAGGCTGTGCGCGCTCATGACGTGGGGCACCCCGTGGAGCAGTGAGGCGACGTGCCCGGCGAAGTTCGCGTACCAGGTGTGCGAGTGCACCAGGTCGGCTCCCCCACAGTCAGAGGCCATCTCGAGGTCGACGCCGAGGGTGCGCAGCGCGGGGTTGGCCTGCGCGAGGGCCGGCGGGTCGGCATACCCCTGGGTGCCGGGCTCGTCCACGGGCGCGCCGAAGGCACGGACCCGCACGTCCAGGTCCCCTCGCGCGCGCAGCGCGCGCACCAGCTCGCTCACGTGGACCCCGGCACCGCCGTAGACGTTCGGTGGGTACTCCTTGCTCAGGACGTCGACTCGCACAGTGCGAACGCTAGCCGTTTCCTCGGTCCACGGTGCGATGGTGAGGCCTGCCTCTCGGAATCTGGGAGTGCTGGCAGAGAGTCCCACTCACCCGTAGGGTGCGGTCATGGCGCGACGAGCGGGCGGTCCGAAGGTCCTGGCCATCGTGCTGGCGGGAGGGGAGGGCAAGCGGCTGATGCCGCTCACCGCCGACCGGGCCAAACCCGCGGTGCCGTTCGGGGGGATCTACCGCCTCATCGACTTCGCGCTGTCCAACCTCATCAACTCCGGCTACCTCAAGGTCGTCGTGCTGACGCAGTACAAGTCGCACAGCCTCGACCGGCACATCTCCAAGACGTGGCGAATGTCGACGATGCTCGGCAACTACATCGCGCCGGTGCCCGCCCAGCAGCGCCTCGGCAAGAGCTGGTTCCTCGGCAGCGCCGACGCGATCTACCAGAGCCTCAACCTCGTCTATGACGAGTCTCCGGACGTCGTCGTCGTGGTGGGCGCGGACCACGTCTACCGGATGGACTTCGCGCACACCGTCGAGCAGCACCTCGACAGCGGCGCCGGGGTGACCGTGGCCGCCATCCGGCAGCCGATCTCGATGGCGGACCAGTTCGGCGTCATCGAGGTCGAATCCGAGGACCGCAGCCGGATCGCGGCGTTCCGCGAAAAGCCCACGGACGCACAGGGACTGCCCGACTCGCCGGACGAGGTGCTCGCCTCGATGGGCAACTACGTCTTCACGGCCGACGCGCTGATCGACGCCGTGACCCGCGACGCCGAACGCGAGGGCAGCAAGCGCGACATGGGCGGCGACATCGTGCCCGACTTCGTCGCCCGCGGCGAGGCCCACGTCTACGACTTCAAGGACAACCCGATCCCGGGCGCCACGGACCGGGACAAGGCCTACTGGCGCGACGTCGGGACGATCGACTCCTACTTCGAGGCGCACATGGACCTCGTGTCGATCCACCCGGTCTTCAACCTCTACAACAACGAGTGGCCGATCTACACCGATTGCGGCAACCACCCGCCAGCGAAGTTCGTGCACGGCTCGGCCGGTCGGGTGGGGGCCGCGGTGAACTCGGCGATCTCCCCCGGCGTGGTGATCAGCGGCTCGCACGTGGACGGGTCGGTGCTGTCCCCGAACGTGCGCGTCCACAGCTACAGCAGCGTCAACGACTCGGTGCTGCTCGACAACGTCCAGGTCGGGCGGAACTGCGCGGTCAAGCGGGCGATCATCGACAAGGGCGTGGTCGTGCCCGACGGGGTGAGCATCGGCGTCAACCACGACGACGACCGGGCCCGCGGCCTGCAGGTGACCGACTCCGGGATCGTGGTCATCGGCAAGGGCCGGGAGATCCCCACCGACCTCTGAGTGCCGCGAGCCTGCGTGCCGCGAGCTCACTCAGTGCCGGCCGCAGGACCGGCTCGTATGCCGGAAGGCACCGGGGCGGCCCCACGGCCACTGACTAGGCTGCTCGCGTGCCCGACGCCCCCTCCACCGTCCTCGTCACGGTCACGGGACAGGACCGGCCGGGGGTCACGAGCGCGCTCTTCGAGACGATCGCGGACGTCGGCGCCGAGGTGGTCGACCTCGAGCAGCAGATCGTCCGAGGGCACGTGTCGCTGGCCTTCCTGCTCGCCGTCGGCGGCCGGGAGGACCTGCTGTGCGGCGCCGTGACGAGCGTCGCCGACCGGCTCGGCCTGCAGGTCGCCGTGACCGCGGGGGTGGGCGACAACCCGCGCCGGTCCGGCCGGGCGGCCGTCGTCGTCCTCGGTGCACCGCTGATGGCCAGCGCCATGTCGGCGGTGACCACGCGGATCACCCGCCACGGCGCCAACATCGACCGGATCCGACGGCTGTCCCGCTGGCCGGTCACCACGCTGGAGCTCGACGTCTCCGGCGCCGACGTGCCCACCCTGCGACGAGAGCTCGCGTTGGAGGCGTCCACGCACGGCGTCGACGTCGCCGTCTCCCCCGGTGGTCTGGCCCGGCGCGGTCGGCGCCTGGTCGTGATGGACGTCGACTCGACGCTCATCCGGGACGAGGTCATCGACCTGCTCGCCGGGATGGCCGGCCGCGAGTCGGAGGTCGCCGAGGTGACGGCGGCCGCCATGCGCGGCGAGCTCGACTTCGCCGACAGCCTGCGCGCCCGGGTCCGCCTGCTCGCCGGCCTGCCGGAGTCGGCGATCGCCCGGGTGCGTGATCGGTTGCGGCTGACGCCCGGGGCGCGGACGCTGGTGCGCACCCTCCGGCGGCTGGGCTTCACGGTCGCGCTCGTCTCCGGCGGGTTCGTCGAGGTGGTGGCGCCACTCGCCGGCGAGCTGGGGATCACCCACCTGCGCGCCAACCGGCTCGAGGTCCGGGACGGCCTCCTCACCGGTGAGCTCGTCGGCGAGGTCGTCGACCGCGCGGGCAAGGCCCGCGCCCTGCAGGAGCTGGCCGCGCTGGAGGGGCTGCCGCTGCACCGCACCGTCGCGATCGGGGACGGCGCCAACGACCTGGACATGCTGGCAGCGGCGGGTCTTGGCATCGCCTTCAACGCCAAGCCGTTGGTGCGCGAGCAGGCCGACACGTCGGTCAACGTGCCCTACCTCGACGCGGTGCTCTACCTGCTCGGCATCTCCCGGGAGGAGATCGAGGAGGCCGACGCGGCGGCGCCGGATGTCAGGATGCGCCCATGGAGCTCAACGACGTGATCCGCCGGCGCCGCATGGTGCGTCGCTACCACCCCGACCAGCCGGTCACCGAGGAGGACGTGGAGGCCCTGCTGCGCCACGCGATCCGTGCGCCCAGCGCCGGCTTCAGCCAAGGGTGGGACTTCGTCGTGCTGTCCGATCCGCTGCAACGGCAAGCGTTCTGGGGTGCGACGACCGACCCGGACGAGGAGCCGGACAGCTGGCTCGCCGGGATGCAGACCGCTCCGGTGCTCATCGTGTGCCTGTCGGACAAGCAGACCTACCTCGGGCGCTACGCCGAGCCGGACAAGGGCTGGGCCGACCGGGACGAGGCCCGCTGGCCGGTGCCCTACTGGGACATCGACACCGGCATGGCCGCGCTGCTGATGCTGCTCACCGCCGTGGACCGGGGGCTGGGCGCGCTGTTCTTCGGTGTCCCCGCGGAGCACCACCACGACGTGCACGAGGCGCTCGGCATACCGATGGACCGCTCGATCGTCGGGGTCGTCGCGGTCGGTCACCCGGCCCCCGACACGCGCAGTCCCAGCCTGAAGCGCGGCCGGCGGCCGCTGTCCGCGGTCGCGCACCGGGGCCGGTTCGGCGTGCCCTGGGAGTGAGCAGCTCGCCCGCGGTCAGGCGGCCGTGACGAAGGAGGAGTCGACCTCCGCGAGCGTGGCCGCGCCGGCCAGGCCCATGACGTGGGCGAGGTGGTCGTGGAGCGCCTCGAGGACCGAGCACACCCCGTCGGCCCCCTCGGCGGCGAGGCCCCACACGACCGGCCGCCCGACCAGCACCGCCGTGGCCCCGAGCGCCAGCGCGGTGAACGCGTCCAGGCCGCTGCGGATCCCGCCGTCGGCAAGGACCGGCGCCCGGCCGGCGACCGCCGCCGCCACCTCGGGCAGCGCCACCGCAGTCGGGACCGCCCGATCGAGCTGCCGGCCGCCGTGGTTGCTGACCACCACCCCGGAGGCGCCGGCGTCCAGGCAGGCCAGTGCGTCGTCGCCGCGCAGCACCCCCTTGACCAGGACCGGCAACCCGCTGAGGTCCGCCACCCACGAGATGTCGTCCATCGACAACCGGCCGTCCTGCTCGATGGCCTCCCACAGGTCGGCGCCCGGGCGCAGGTGCTCGCGTGCGTTGACCGCGGCCACGTCGTCCTCCAGCGGCAGCGGCCGCCCGCCGCCCCCGCGGGCCTTGCGCCCGATGTAGGGCGTGTCACCGGTCAGCACGAGGGCGCTCGCGCCGGCGTCGGCGGCGCGCCGCACCAGCGCCTCGGTGATCGACCGGTCCCGCATCACGTAGACCTGGAACCACCACGGGCCGCCCGCCGCGGCCGCGACGTCCTCGATCCGGCTGGTCGACCGGCTCGAAACGACCATGACCGACCGGGCGGCGCGTGCCCCTTCGGCGCAGGCCACCTCCCCGCGCGAGTCGAACATCCGGTGGAACGCGGTCGGGGCGACGAGCACCGGCGAGCGCCCGTGCAGCCCGAGGTCCGACAGGCTCAGTCGCGCGTCCACGGCACTGCCGTCTCGGAGCACCCGCGGCCGCAGTCGCCACCGCAGCCACGCCCCCTCCGCCTCGCCGGCGGTCACCTCGGTGCCCGAGCCGGTCTGCAGGTAGTCCCAGACCACGTCCGGGAGCGCGGCCGCGGCGCGGTCGGCATACTCCTGCAGTTCGGTGAGCACGGGGGTCAGTATGCCGAGTGCTCCCCCTCTCGCGCGGCGGCTCGGGCCTGCTCGGCCCGGGTGCGGTACTCCCCCGGCGGCACACCGAGCACCGCGGCGAAGTCGCGGCCGAAGTGCGCCTGGTCGGCCCAGCCCAGCTCGGTGGCGAGCGCCGCGAGGTCGGGCGCCCGGCCCTCGTCGAGCAGCCAGGCCGCGTCGTGGAGGCGGTAGCGCTGCAGCACCCACTTCGGCGAGACGCCGACGTAGTGCCGGAACAGCCGCTGCAACTGCCGCACCGTCACGGCGAACCGCTGGCCCACCTGCTCCACGCGGGTCAGGTCACGGTCCTCCAGCATTCCGCGCACCACCTCGAGCAGGAGCTCGTAGGCCGGGTCACGCGCCCGGGTGCCCCAGAGCCGGCTGAGGACCCGCTCCAGTGGTGCGATGCCCGGCGCCTCCTGGGCCGCCTCCTGGGCCGCGGCCGACTGCTCGAGCGCCAACACCTCCGCCACGACCGCGCCGACGTCGTCGCCGAGCACCGACTCGAGCCGGACCACCCGGTCGCGAAGCTCGGCGACCGGTCGGCCGGTGAGCGCGGCAAAGCCGCCGGGTCGGAACTTGACTCCCACGACCTGCCCGGCCCCGATCAGGTCGATGGTGAAGCGGCGGGTGACGACGCCGTGCACCAGCCCGGCGGGCAGCCCGTGGCCGTGGCGGATCTCGCCGGGTGAGCCGGTCTCGACGGTCAGGTGCACGGCCGGGTGCGGCAGGACCTCCGAGCGGTAGGGCTCGGCGCCGTGCAGGTCCCACCGCACGGTCCAGTAGCCCTCGACCACGTCGGCGACGGCCGGTCCCGGGGCGTGCCGATGCAGCGTGAAGTGCCGCGCGGACTCGGCCCGCTGCAGCACCCCCTTGTCGGAGGCGGTGCGGCGCTGCGCGGTCCACGGCGTCGTCGCGGTCGGGGGCGGCCGACCTGTCGCGTTCTGACAAGACGTCATGCGGGCAGCCTAGGAAGACTCACCGACATGACCACGACAAACGCAGACACAGCAGCAACCGGTTCCGGCGCCGTCGACGGCGTGCCCCGGGGGTACACAGCGCTGACGCCCTACCTGTGCGTCGACGGCGGCGACGCGGCGATCCGCTTCTACACCACCGCGTTCGGCGCCACCGTCGTCAGCCGCATGGACGGCCCGGGCGGGACCGTGGCCCATGCCGAGCTCGACTTCGGCGACGGACGGCTCCAGCTGAGCGACCCGGTGCCCGACATGGGGCTCGTCGCGCCGGCCGGCGGCGGTGCGACGCACTCGCTGGTCCACTACTGCGCCGACGTCGACGCCACCTGGCGGCGCGCGGTCGAGGCCGGCGCCACGCCGAGCAACGAGCCGGACACGTTCGTCACCGGCGACCGGTTCGGCGCCGTGCTCGACCCGTTCGGCCACCGGTGGACCATCATGACGCGCGTCGAGGACGTGCCCGCCGAGGAGGCCGAGCGCCGGGTCCAGGAGTGGCTCGCCGCCCAGGGCTGAGGCCGGCGCACACGGCATGTCGGTGCGGGCGCCGCCCGGGCGTACGGGAAGATGGGGCTGCCAACTGTCGTCCACACGGCCGCGCAGGCGGTCGGCTGATCCAGGAGCACCCACCGCATGGCCCGTCGCAGCTCGAAGAGGTCCGGACAGCAGGAGCTGGACGACTTCACCGAGAAGATCGTCGACATCGACGTCGAGGAGGAGATGCAGGGGGCGTACCTCGAGTACGCGTACTCGGTGATCTACTCCCGCGCGCTGCCCGACGCGCGCGACGGCCTGAAGCCGGTGCAGCGACGGATCCTCTACGGCATGAACGAGCTCGGGCTGCGCCCCGACCGGGCCCACGTCAAGAGCAGCCGGGTCATCGGCGAGGTGATGGGCAAGTACCACCCACACGGCGACGCGGCGATCTACGACGCGCTGGTGCGCCTGGCGCAGCCGTTCACGATGCGGTTGCCGTTGGTGGACGGGCACGGCAACTTCGGCTCACTCGACGACGGACCCGCGGCCTCCCGCTACACCGAGGCGCGGATGGCCCCGGCGGCGCTGCTGATGACCGGCAGCCTGGACGAGGACACCGTCGACTTCGTCCCCAACTACGACGACTCGTTGCAGCAGCCGGGCGTGCTGCCCGCGGCGTTCCCGAACCTGCTCGTCAACGGCGCCAGCGGCATCGCCGTGGGCATGGCCACCAACATGCCGCCGCACAACCTGGTCGAGGTCGTCGGCGCGGCCCGGCACCTGATCGCGCACCCGGACTGCTCGCTGGACGACCTGATGAAGTTCGTCCCCGGCCCCGACCTGCCCGGCGGCGGGAAGATCGTGGGGCTGGAGGGGATCCGCGACGCCTACCTCACCGGCCGCGGCAGCTTCAAGACGCGGGCCACGACCCGGATCGAGAACGTCACGCCCCGCAAGAAGGGCATCGTCGTCACCGAGCTGCCCTACCTGATCGGCCCCGAGAAGGTGATCGAGAAGATCAAGGACGGGGTGCAGTCCAAGAAGCTGCAGGGAATCAGCAACGTCCTGGACCTCACCGACCGCAAGAAGGGCCTGCAGCTGGTCATCGAGATCAAGAACGGCTTCAACCCCGACGCGGTCCTGGAGAAGCTGTTCAAGCTCACGTCGATGGAGGACTCCTTCGGCATCAACAATGTGACCTTGGTCGGCGGCCAGCCGCAGACCCTCGGGATGAAGGACCTGCTGCGGGTCTTCGTCGACTTCCGCACCGACGTGGTGCGCCGGCGCAGCGAGTACCGGCTGCGCAAGCGCGAGGAGCGCCTGCACCTCGTCGAGGGCCTGCTCATCGCGATCCTGGACATCGATGAGGTGATCCAGGTGATCCGCAGCTCCGACGACGCGGGAGTGGCCCGGAGCCGGTTGATGGACGTCTTCGACCTGTCTGAACCGCAGGCGACCTACATCCTCGACCTGCAGCTGCGCCGGCTGACCAAGTTCTCCCGGATCGAGCTGGAGAACGAGAAGGCCGAGCTGGAGCGGCAGATCGAGCAGCTGCGGGCGATCCTGTCCGACGAGAAGCTGCTGATGAGGACCGTCTCCGACGAGCTCGCGCAGGTCGCCAAGGCCCACGGCACCCCGCGCCGCACGGTGCTGCTCGAGTCCGCCGGGCAGCCGGCCGCGGCCGCGCCGCTCGAGGTGGCCGACGACCCGTGCTGGGTGCTGCTGTCCTCCACCCACCTGCTCGCGCGGACCACCGACGCCGCGCCGCTGTCGAGCGAAGGGTCCCGCCGCAAGCACGACGCCGTCACCGCGGCGGTGCGCACCACCGCCCGGGGCGAGTTCGCGCTCGTCACCTCCCTCGGCCGGCTGGTGCGGCTGTCCGCCCTCGAGCTGCCGACCCTGCCGCCGACCAACGGGGCCCCGAACCTGTCCGGCGGCGCACCGCTGGCCGCCTTCGTCGACCTGCCCAAGGGCGAGCAGCCGCTCACGCTGGTCTCCCTCGACAGCGACTCCCCCGGGATCGCGCTCGGCACCGCCCAGGGCGTGGTCAAGCGGGTCGCGCCGGACTACCCGGGCAACAAGGACTCCTTCCCCGTCATCTCCCTGAAGGACGGTGACAGCGTCGTCGGCGCCGTCGAGCTCGCGACCGGCCACGAGGACCTCGTCTTCGTCTCCGACGCGGCACAGCTGCTGCACTTCGGCGCCGACGGGGTGCGCCCGCAGGGCCGCGGTGGTGGCGGCATCGCCGGCATCAAGCTCGCCGGCGGCGCCACGGTGATCTGGTTCGGCGCGGTCGACCCGTCCGCCGACAACGTGGTGGTGAGCGTCAGCGGCTCCTCCGGCGCCCTGCCCGGGACCGAGGCGGGCTCCCTCAAGGTCACGCCGTATGCCGAGTACCCGGCCAAGGGCCGCGCGACCGGTGGGGTCCGTTGTCACCGCTTCCTGCGCGGCGAGGACGCGTTGATCCTCGCGTGGGCGGGCGCCGCACCGGCGCGAGCCGCCGGCGCGAGCGGAGTGGCCGTCGACCTGCCTGAGGCGACCGGCAAGCGGGACGGGTCGGGGACGCCGGCCACCGCACCGATCGCGGCGATCGCGCCCGACACCGCGCAGCTCACCACCGAGCGCTCGTGACGGGCGACGGCGCCGCGGGCGGCGTCTGGGCCGACCCGCACGTCTGGACCGACGAGCACCCCGAGTCCGCCCACGGGCACAGCCGGCCGGGCGCCTGCTCGGTGCAGTGGGACGCCGCGGCCGCGTCGGCGTTCGGCACCGCCTCGACCGCACGGTTCTGGATGGCCCTGGACCAGCCCGGCCCGTGGGGCCGCGACGCCGCGCGGCAGTCGCACCTCGACCCGAGGGTCGGTGACGCGCTGGCCACCCGGTGCGCCGACGAGGGCGGCCGGTTCATCCTGGTCCGCCGGCCCGGCGGGCATGCCGACCAGCACCAGGCCGGCGGACCTGCCGACCAGCACCACGCCGGCGGGCACCGCGTCTTCCTCGGCTGGGCTGAGTCCGACCCGTGGCTGCTGACCGGGCAGGTGGCAGACCCGGCCGCGCTGCTCGACCGGGTTGACTGGCCTGCGCTGGCCGCCGGTGACCACGAGCGCGTCGTGGAGGGCTGGCCGGAGCTGTCGCCCGCGCCTCCGGTGCTCTTGGTGTGCACGAACGCCAAGCGCGACGTCTGCTGCGCGGTGCGCGGCCGGCCGGTGGCGCTCGCCGCAGCCGCCGAGCGCCCGGGCCGGGTCTGGGAGTGCTCCCACACGGGCGGCCACCGCTACGCCCCGACCGGCGTGCTGCTGCCCCACGGGCAGACGCTGGCCCGGCTCGACCGGGCCCGCGCGGTGCAGGTGGTGGACCGCGCCGCGGAGGGCGAGCTGCCGCAGGGAGCCGTCGGGTCGGCATACGACCGGGGGCGCAGCGCGCTCGCGCCCCCGGGGCAGGCCGCCGAGTCCCACGTGCGCGCGCTGCTCGGGGAGACGAGCCTGACGGCGCTGTCGACGACGCTGAAACCGGCGGGCGAGGACACGTGGCGTGCGGAGGTCGCACACCGGGACGGTCGCCGGTGGCAGGTGGACATCCACCGCGAGACCGGTCCCGAGGAGCTCCCCGCCTCGTGCGGCAAGGCGGCCGGTCCGGTCGTCCGCTGGCAGCTGTCCCTGCGCTGACGGCGCCCCGACCAGCGGGCCGGGCTACGACTCGGCAGGGACCGGCGGGCCGCCCCGGCCCGTGGCGCTCCTCCGTTCGGGGAACACCAGCCGCAGCAGCAGGTAGGCCACGACGGAGATGACGAAGCCCACCTCGAAGGTGAGGTCGCCGACCGACGGGTGCGCCCTGGGGACCACCCCGACGTACTCGGTCTGGTTGGAGAACAGCCAGATCGAGATCCCGATGCCGAGCGCCATCGCGAGGGGTCCGGCCCAGTTCCGGAAGCCCAGGTCCCGCACCAGTGCCGGCGCCTCCCCCGTGCCGCGCCGCAAGACCCGGTCGGTGAGGACCACCCCGAGCCACGGGCTGATCCAGTAGGCGATGACGAGCAGGAAGTTCTCGTACTTCGTGCCGGAGTTCTGCAGCCCGGACAGGGCCAGCGCGAACCCGAGCACCCCGAACACCAGCGCCATCGTCGCCCTCGACCAGTGCGTGCGCAGCGGGAACCCCATGGCCATGAAGGACATGGCACCGGAGTAGATGTTCAGCGCGTTCGCGGCGACCGCCCCCAGTGCGATGCACAGCAGGGTGAGGTCGCCGAGCCAGGTCGGCATGAGGCCGGTGTAGATCCCCGGGTCGACGTTGGCGGCCTTCCCCGCTGCCGAGACCATCGCCGCCCCGCCGCTCTCCAGCACGAGGCACGACACGAAGACGCCGAGCGCCGCCGACCACCCGACCGCCAGGCGCGAGGACCCTCCGGGCAGGTAGCGGGAGTAGTCGGCCGCGTAGGGGTTCCAGCCGACGGCGTAGCCGTAGGCCGCGCCCACCATCAGCAGGAAGCCACCGATCGTGGGCGGTCCGCCGGGCCGGCCGGCGGCACCGAGGTGGGCGTGGGTCATGACGACAGCCACACCCGCCAGGAACACGAGGACCAGCGCGGGGAAGGCGTAGCGCTCATAGGCCTGCACCAGGTTATGCCCGAAGAACGCCAGGGTGAGCTGGACGATGACCACGAAGAGCAGGCACAGCCAGTCGGGCACGACACCGAGCAGGGCGTGCAGTGCGAGCGCACCGCTGATGCTGTTCACCGCGAACCAGCCGATGCCGGCGACGATCGCGTTGATGCCGGCCGGCAGGATGTTGCCGCGGAAGCCGAACCCGGCCCGGCTGAGCACCATCTGGCACAGCCCGCTCTGCGGCCCCCAGGTCGACATGATGCCCAGCGTGAGCGCCCCGAGCGCGGTCCCCAGCGCGATCGCGGCCACCGTCTGCCAGAAGGTCAGCCCCCAGAACAGGACACCGAGGATGCCGACGGCAATGGTGGCGAACTCGAGGTTGGGCGAGGTCCAGGTGTAGAGCAGCTGGATCGGTCTCCCGTGCCGCTCGCTGAGCGGGATGTATTCGACGCCGCCGGGCTCGACGGCCACGGTGCGGGAGCCGTAGTGTTCCGCGGCGATCGGGTTGGGCGCGACGCCGACATCGGACTCGGGACGATCGGAGGTGTCCACGAGTCCAAGAATCCTCGCCTTCGGCTCAGGCGTCGATTCGCTCGAGGTCCAGGGCGTGCGCGCGCTCGACGAGGAAGTCCTTGCGCGGGGCGACGTCGGAGCCCATCAGCAGCTCGAAGACCGTCTCGGCCATCTCGGCGTCCTTGAGGGTCACCCGGCGCAGGGTGCGGTGCCGGGGGTCCATCGTGGTCTCCGAGAGCTGGTCGGCGTCCATCTCGCCGAGGCCCTTGTAGCGCTGCGGCGGCTCCTTGGTGCGCTTGCCGCGCTTCTCCAGGGAGGCGCGGGTCTTGCGCATCTCGGCCTCGCTGTAGGTGTAGATGTAGTCGTTCTTCTTGCTGCCGGCGTTGATGACCTCGAGCCGGTGCAGCGGCGGCATGGCGGCGTAGACGCGCCCGGCCTCGACGAGCGGCCGCATGTACCGGAAGAACAGGGTGAGCAGCAGGGTGCGGATGTGGGCGCCGTCGACGTCGGCGTCGGTCATGATGATGACCTTGCCGTAGCGGGCCATGTCGAGGTCGAACGAGCGCCCGGACCCGGCGCCGATGACCTGGATGATCGCGGCGCACTCGGCGTTCTTGAGCATGTCGCCGACCGAGGCCTTCTGCACGTTGAGGATCTTGCCGCGGATCGGCAGCAGCGCCTGGTAGTCGGAGGACCGGGCCAGCTTGGCGGTGCCGAGCGCGCTGTCGCCCTCGACGATGAACAGCTCGGACTTGTCCACGTCGTTGCTGCGGCAGTCGGCGAGCTTGGCCGGCAGCGAGGAGCTCTCGAGGGCGTTCTTGCGCCGCTGGGTCTCCTTGTGCAGCCGCGCGCTGATGCGCGACTTCATCTCCGCGACGACCTTCTCCAGCAGTTGGGTGGCCATCACCTTGTCGCCGCGCTTGCTGGAGGTCAGCTGCGCCGTGAGCTCCTGCTCGACGACCTTGAAGACGATCGAGCGGACCGCGGAGGTGCCCAGCACCTCCTTGGTCTGCCCCTCGAACTGCGGCTCGGCCAGTCGCACGGTCACCACGGCGGTGAGGCCGGCGAGGATGTCGTCCTTGTCGACCTTGTCGTTGCCCACCTTCAGGCGCCGGCTGTTGACCTCCAGCTGCTTGCGGAAGACCTTGAGCAGGGCCTGCTCGAAGCCGGCGAGGTGGGTGCCGCCCTTGGGGGTGGCGATGATGTTGACGAAGGACTTGATGCGGGTGTCGTAGCCGGTCCCCCAGCGCAGCGCCACGTCGACCCCGCACTCGCGCTCCACCTCGGTGGAGACCATGTGGCCCTTGTCGTTGAGGACCGGCACCGTCTCGGTGAAGGTGGCCGAGCCCTGCAGCCGCCACACGTCGGTCACCGCGGGGTCCTGGGCAAGGAACTCGGTGAACTCGCTGATGCCACCGTCGTGGGAGAAGACCTCCTCGTGCGGGCCGTTCTCGCCGGGGGTGCCGGGCAGTCCGCGCTCGTCGCGGATGACCAGGGTCAGCCCGGGGATGAGGAAGGAGGTCTGCCGAGCCCGGGAGACCAGCTCCTCGTAGTCGAAGCGGGCGGACGGGAGGAAGATCTGTGGGTCGGCCCAGTAGCGCACCCGGCTCCCGGTCACCCCGCGCTTCGCCTTGCCGACGATGCGCAGCTCGCTGTTCTTGACGTATGGCGTGAAGCTCGCCTCGGGTGCCTTGTCGCCGCCCTTGCCGCTCGGGTCGTCGAAGACCCCCGGCTCCCCCCGGCGGAACGACATGGCGTAGACCTTGCCGCCGCGGTCGACCTCGACGTCCAGCCGGGCGGACAGGGCGTTGACCACCGAGGCGCCCACGCCGTGCAGGCCGCCGGACGCGGTGTAGGAGCCGCCGCCGAACTTGCCGCCGGCGTGCAGCTTGGTGAAGACGACCTCGACGCCGGTGAGACCGGTGCGTGGCTCGACGTCGACCGGGATGCCCCGGCCGTTGTCGCGGACTTCCACGGAGTTGTCCGCCAGCAGCTGGACCTCGATGCGGTCGCAGACCCCGGCCAGCGCCTCGTCGACGGCGTTGTCGATGATCTCCCACAGGCAGTGCATGAGGCCGCGGGAGTCGGTGGACCCGATGTACATGCCGGGCCGTTTGCGGACCGCCTCCAGGCCCTCGAGCACCTGCAGGTGGCGCGCGGTGTAGTCGCTGGCGCTCGTGCGGGACTGCTTCGCGGAACGGGTCGGGGTCGAGGTGGCCACGGGTCTCGGGCGCTCCTTCGCGGGCTGGGTGGTGGATCGGGTCCCGGCCGGCAGGGCCCGACGTCGCAGGGTAACGCGTGCGTGCGCGCCGACCGGGCAGCACACGCCTCGCGGCCGGGACCGGCGAGACGGCGGGCCACCTGGGAACGCCGGTATTCCGCGGTCAGCGAAAACGGGCCATGAGATTGTCCACATCGTGCGCGTCGGGCGGGCGGGAAGCACCTCTCGTGCTTGACTGTTGTCACTGGCGACAACGGCCCGCGGGCACCGGAACACCCGGAGTCCACGGGCCTGACACCGCACAACCGCCGGGACGCCGCCCGCGGCGCCCACGACGAAGGAAGGCTGACGTGACCACTGCTCTGGCTCCCTCTCTGACCGCAGTCGACCGTTGCGATCGCTGTGGTGCCCAGGCCTACGTCCGCGCCCGCCTCAACGCGGGGGGCGAGCTGCTGTTCTGTGCGCACCACGCCCGTGAGCACCTTGCCCGACTGCGCCCCCTGGCCGCCGAGATCCACGACGAGACCGACCGCCTGCACGAGACCCCTGTCAGCGCCCCCACCGAGGAGCGCTGAGCGCGGGCCACCCGCCACCACGGCTGCTGACGCCGGCGACGACCACACTCAGGACCCGCTGAGGAGCTGACGGTGGACGTTGTCGTCTGGGCCTCCGGGGCACTGATCCTCCTGGGCCTGGCCGGCATCGTCATCCCGCTCCTGCCCGGACTGGGGCTGGTCCTCGCCGGCGTCCTGCTGTGGGCCATCGAGCAGCAGAGCGTCCTGGGGTGGTCGGTGATGGGCGCTGCCGTGGTGCTGGCCCTGGCCGGCAAGGTGGTCGAGTACCTCGTGCCCGGGCGGCGGATGCGCGCCGCCGGCGTGCCGACCGCGACGCTGCTCGCCGGGGCGGCGCTCGCCGTCGTGGGCTTCTTCGTGGTCCCGGTGGTGGGTCTGGTCCTCGGGTTCGTGCTCGGGGTCTACCTCACCGAGCTCGCCCGCCGCGGCGGCCACGGGCCGGCGTGGGCGGCAACCAAGCACGCGCTGCACGCGGTCGTGCTCAGTGCGGGGATCGAACTGGCCACCGGCGCGCTGATCGCGGCGTTGTGGGTGGCGTCGGTCGTGCTGGGTTAGGCCTGGGTTAGGCCGTGCTGGGTTAGCGCGCTGGGCGGCCTACCAGCCGCCGCCGCCCTGGTCGTGGCGGCGGTCCCAGCGCTGCTCCATGCGCTGCATGAACGTGCCGTGACTACCGGACCCGCGGCGGCCGCGGCCGCCGCCCTTGCTCTTGCGGCGGTCCTTCGCCCTGGCCTTGGGCTGGGGCGGCGGGGCCACCGTGCCGTCCTCGCGGACGGTGCCGAGGTGGGGACGGCGCCCCGGGGGGGTGATCGCCCACACGGCGCCGGCGACCATGATGACGAAGCCGACGGCCCCGAGCCAGATCATCGAGCTCATCACGCCCAGCACGACGAGCACGAGGCCGACGATGCCGGCGATGACGCCGATCGCGATGCGCTGGTGCAGGCGGTGTCGGGCCACGGAGCCGACCATGTGCGAGGCAAACTTGGGGTCCTCGGCATACAGCGCTTGTTCCATCTGCTCCAGCAGATGTTGCTCGTGCTCAGAGAGTGGCACTTCGACCTCCCGACCCCGGGCTCTTACGTCCATGTCAACAGCTACCTTCAGGATAGGTCGCTGGGGCGTCGAAGGGTAGCCGGAGTTGGCCCCCCGAGGCCAGAGGAGGGCAGGTAACGGGCGGTCTGAGCGCCCACCAGGCTGGCCGGCCGGACCGCCCCGGCCCCGAACCGGGCACTGGCCCGGTCGACCGCGAGGTCCGCGTCCCGCCACCCGTGCTCCGGCTCGTCGAGCAGCCCCTGGACGGGTGCGGTACGGGCCTCGACCAGTCCCTCCAGCCGCACCCCGACCAGTCGCAGCCGCGCCCGTTGCAGGCCGAGCCCGTCGAACAGGCCGCGCGCCACGGCATAGAGCTCCCGACTCACGTCGGTGGGGTCGCGCAGGGTGCGCGACCGGGTCAGCGTGGTGAAGTCCGCGAAGCGCACCTTGAGCGTGACGGTGCGTCCCACGAGGCCGGCGGCTCGCGCCCGGGCCGCGGTCCGGTCGCTCAGCTTGAGCAGGTGCCGGTGGATGACGGCCGCGTCATCGAGGTCGTGGGGGAAGGTCTCGTCGGAGCCGATGCTGCGTTGTCTCGCGGCTCCTACGACGTCGCCGCTGTGCTGTCTCGCGGCTCCTACGACGTCGCCGCTGTGCTGGCGCACCATCCGCTCCCCCGGCCGATCGTCCCGGCCCCAGGCCAGGGCGTGCAGGTGCGGGCCGAGCCGCTCCCCCAGCGCCCGACGCAAGGTCCCCACCGGGGTGTGGGCAAGGTCACCGATGGTGCGCAGGCCCAGCCGGACCAGCACCTCCTCCGTGCGGTCACCGACACCCCAGAGCGCGGCAACCGGCAGCTGGTGCAGGAAAGTGACCACCTCGGCCGCCGGCACGACGAGCAGCCCGTCCGGCTTGGCCAGGCCGGAGGCGATCTTGGCGACGAGCTTGGTGGGGGCGACCCCGACCGAACAGGTGATCCCCTGCTCGTCGGCGATGGTGTCGCGGATGGCCTGCGCGATCTCCGTCGGCCGCCCGAGCCGCCGGGCGGCCCCGGAGACGTCGAGGAAGGCCTCGTCGAGGGACAGTGGCTCCACCTTCGGGGTGACCTCGGCGAACACGGCCATGACCGCCCGGGAGATCCGCTGGTAGCGGTCGTGGTCCGGAGGGATCACCGTGGCGCGGGGGCACAGCCGGCGCGCCCGGGCCATCGGCATGGCGGAGGTGACGCCGTGGGCACGGGCCTCGTAGGAGGCCGACAGCACGACCCCCCGGTTACCGCCGCCGATGATCACCGGGGTGCCGACCAGCTCGGGATGGCTCAGCAGCGAGGCGGAGGCATAGAAGGCGTCCATGTCGACGTGCAGGACCGAGCAGCCGTTGTCGGCCACCGGTCCGGTGTCCGCCGGTGCCGGTGACCACTGCGGGAGGGCGAACTGACGACGGCTCATCACACCCCTCACTGTCCGGAGCTGCCGGGGCTGGCGTGCCACAGCTTGCGCGGTGGACGCCCGAAGCGCACCGAGTCGCCGGCCGGCGCCACGTCGGCGTAGGGCGACTGGCGGAAGCCGGAGGCGTGCACCAGCACCCGGTGCCCGTCCGGGCGGGTCATCACCGGTCGGGTGGAGCGGGACGCGGCCGCCCCCGCCACGGCCGCGTGGTCGCCCTCGGCCACGGCCAGCCCCTCCTCGGCGCGGGCCTGTGCCAGCGCGTCGGCCTCGGCCAGCGCCGCCAGCGCCGCCTCGGTGCCACCCCGGCACCAGGCGTCCCACAGCCCCGACAGCTCCCAGGCCCCGGTCGCCCGGACCGAGATGCCGCGCGGACCGGTGCGCCGCACCACCCCGCGCACGAGCAGCATCCAGGAGTGGAACACCGTGGCGGCGTAGGGCCCCTGCACGTCCTCGAAGAAGGTCGCATCGACCGGCCCGGTCGCGTCGTCGAGGGTGAGGAAGACGACCCGCCGTCCGGAGCGCACCGGCGGGGTCTGGGTCGCGACCTTGACCCCGGCGACCAGCACCTCCGCGCGGTTGCGCTGCTGCAGCAGCCGTGCCGAGCGGGTGACGCCCAGGGCCTCGAGCAGCGGGGCGTAGAAGTCGACGACGTGGGCGCTGGCGTCGAGGCCGAGGATGTCGAGCTCGGCCCGAACCAGCTCGGGCCCGGTCAGCTCCGGCAGCCCGGTCGTTGCGGTGAGCGTCGGCTCGTCCCCCAGGTCGAGGGTGAGCTGGGTGGGGCCGACCTGCGGGCCGCGCCCCGGCCGGCGACCCCGTGCCTGGGCCGCGGCCCGGCCGGCCACCTCCTGCACCGACGGCGGCGCCGACCGCGGCCTCCCCCGCGCTGCACGCGCCGAGGGTCGGGTCGCCCGGGACCACCGGTCGAGCTCGGCGACGTGCAGCAGCAGGTCCCGTCGGGTGATCCGGCCGCGCCGCCCCAGACCCTCCCCAGCGGCACCGGCCGAGCCGAAGGACCGGATGCCGTAGAGGTCGTCGAACCCCCCGGCCATCGCGAGCCGTTCGACGACCGGTCGGCTGACCCGGGCGCGCTGCCAGAAGTCGGCCAGGCTCGCGTAGGGCTGGCCGTCGATGATGCGGTGCACCTCGTCGTCGCTGATTCCCTTGACGTCCGCGAGCGACAGCCGTATGCCGTGCACCGGCGGCCCGCTGGCGGTCACCTCAGCCACCTCCACCACCTCGACGCGGTAGGTGTCGGCCGAGGCGTTGACGTCGAGGCCGAGCACGGCGACGCCGAAGTTCCGAGCGTCGTCGAGGATCAGGCGCTTGGGGTACATGCCCGGGTCGTGGGTGAGCACCCCGGCGAAGAAGGCCGCCGGGTGGTGGGCCTTGAGCCACGCCGACTGGTAGGTCGGCAGCGCGAACGCGGCGGCGTGCGCCTTGCAGAACCCGAACGAGGCGAAGGCCTTGAGGACCGACCAGATCCGGTCGACGTCCGCGGGTGAGTAGCCGCGGGCCCGGGCCGCGGGGCGCCACCAGCGCTCCACCTCCTCCTGGCCCTCCGGGGACCCGAGGGCCCGGCGCACCTCGTCGGCCTGCGCCAACGTCACGCCGGTGGTCTCGCTGACGATCCGCAGCACCTGCTCGTGGAACACGACGACGCCGTGGGTGTCCTGCAGGGCCGGGACGAGGGTGGGGTGGAGGTACTCCGGAGGGCGCCACCCCTGCCGGGCGTGCAGGAACGGGGTGACCATGTCGGACTTCACCGGCCCGGGCCGGAACAGCGAGATGTCGATGATGAGGTCCTCGAAGGTCTCCGGGCCGAACTTGCCGACCAGCTCCCGCTGCCCGGGTGACTCGATCTGGAAGCAGCCGAGGGTGCGGGTGGACCGGATCAGCTCGAAGGTCGCCGGGTCGTCGAGGGGCACCTGGTCGCGGTCGTCGAGGTCGACCTCGGCCTGCTCGACCCGGGCGACCTCCGCGGTCGCGTGGGCCATGGCGGACTGCATCCGCACCCCGAGGACGTCGAGCTTGAGCAGCCCGAGGGCCTCGACGTCGTCCTTGTCGAACTGGCTCATCGGGAAGCCGAGCCAGCTGGCCTCCACCGGGGTGCGGTCGAGCAGCTGCTGGTTGGACAGGACCACCCCGCACGGGTGCAGGGCGAGGTGGCGCGGCAGTCCGTCGAGCCGCTCCACCAGCTCGAACAGCAGCTGCAACCGTGGTGCCGCCAGCCCGCTGGCCCGCAGCTCGGGCAGCTCCCGGATGGCGGCCCGGGCGTCCCGGGCGCGGATGTGCGGGAACGCCTTGGCCACGGCGTCGATCTCGGCCGGCGGCATGCCCAGCGTGGCGGCGACGTCCCGGATCGCGTGCCGCACCCGGTAGGTGTCCCGCATCGACACGCAGGTCACCCGGTCCCCGCCGAAGCGTTCGAGGATCCGCTCGTAGATCTCGGTGCGCCGGGCCGACTCCACGTCGACGTCGATGTCGGGCAGCTGCGCCCGCAGCGGGGAGCAGAACCGCTCCATGAGCAGGCCGTGCCGCAGCGGCTCGACCCCGCTGATGCCGAGCAGGTAGTTGACCATGCTGCCCGCGCCGGACCCGCGCGCGGCGACCCGCACGCCCAGGTCGCGGATCAGGTCGCACACCGTGGCCACGGTCATGAAGTAGGTCGGGTAGCCGAGCCGGGCGATGACCTGCAGCTCCTCCTCGAGCCGGTCCTGCGCCGCCTGCACCTGCCGGTCGGGCGCGCCGGCGTAGCGGGTGCCGACGGCTGCCCGGCACCGCTGGGCGAGGACGGCCTGGGCATCCGCGTCGTCGGCCAGACCGAGCACCGCCGGCTCGGGCAGGTGCACCGAGCCGATGCCGAGGTCGGCCCGGGGGTCCTGCTCACAGTGCCGGGCCAGCGCCACCGTGTCCGCGAGCAGCGCGCGGGCCCGCCCCTCCGGTGAGACGGGTCCGCGCCCGCCCACGGGACCCGTGGACTCCCCGGACCCCGTGCTCCCGAGGGCGTCGGCGACCTGTCGTGCGACGGCGGCCATCTGCTCGGCGGAGGCGAGGTGGCCGGCGGAGGTGACCCGGTCGAGGTGCCGGGGGTCGAGGGGAACCATGCGGCGGGCCGCGTCGAGCACGTCGACGGTCACCGCCCCAGCGGGGTCGGCGTGGCGGACGGCGGCGGTGAGCACCACCGGCACCCCCTCCTCGCGGGCCAGGCCCCACAGGCGCGCGGCATGCCCCACGCTCGCCACGGTGCCCGGCGGACCGCCGTGGCAGACCAGCTCCACGACGAGGGCGCCGGCCGGCAGCCGGTCGCGCCACCGCCGCAGCAGCGCCCGGGCGTGGTCGAACCGGCGCTGCAGGACGGCCCGCCCCATTTCGGAGTCCGGACCGAGGAGCACTGTCAGCGCGCTGCCGTCATCGCTGCCAGCACCCAGCCGGGCCCGTTCGGCGATGAGCCGGCCGGTGCTGACCGGGGTGCCCCGCTCCCCGCGCAGGTGGGTGTCGGTGACCAGCCGGCACAACCGGGCCCAGCCCACCCCGGGCGCGAGCCCGGCGGCCCGTCCCCGGGCGAGCACCGTCACCCGGGGACGGCTGTCGTCGACCCAGGCGCCGCCCCGGACCGGCTGGCTGCGCGGCCGGCGTCCCGGTCCGGAACGGGGATGGCCAGCAGCAGGGCCGAGTAGCTCGTCAGCCCCGGGCGGTCCCAGTGCGGCCTCCGGCTCGACGGCGAGGTCGACGCCCAGCACGGGGGCGATGCCCGCGTCGGTGCATGCCTGGACGAAGCGCACCGCTCCGTAGAGCCCGTCGCGGTCGGTGAGGGCCAGGGCGGGTTGGCCCAGCGCCACGGCCCGTTCGACGAGCGCGGCCGGGGTGGAGGCGGCGTAACGCATCGAGAAGCCCGAGGCGACGTGGAGGTGGACGAAGTCGGTCATGGAGTGCCGTCGTGGGTGGGTCGGTCGGTCACGGAGGTGCGAGCGGTGCGCGGGCCGGTCGGCAGGAACCGTCAGCCCCGGTGCCCCGGGCAGGTGGGTGCGACGAAGTCCGGGAGCGGCTGGGCCATCGGCAGCCCGAGCGCTGCCTGGACCAGCTCGTGGAACGCCTCCGCCTGCCGCAGCAGGTCGTCGGCCTCGCGACTGGAGATCCGGGCCGTGCCGCGCTCGATGGCCGCCCGCCGCCGGGCCGAGCCGTCGAAGAAGGCGGCCCACTCGGCCAGCTCGGAGGCCACCGTGGGCAGCAGCCGCCAGACGTTGCGGGGTCGGCCCCGCCGGCCGGCCACCTCACGGGTGGCGAGCAGGGCGGCCGCGGCTCGCAGGGCACCGAGGTGGGCGGCGACGTAGCGCTCGTCGGCGGTGGTGCTGCAGCAGGCCTCGAGCAGGCTCGCCCGGGACCGGTCGAGCAGCTCGAGGGTGGTCGCCGCGACGGGCGCCCGGGGGCTCGAGAGCGTGGGAGTGGTCGCAGAGCCAGTCGTAGTCGTGGTCGTAGTCGTGGTCGTGGTCGCGGTCGTCATGGGTTCCTCCTGAGTGGTCGCTGAAGTGGTCGTTGAGGTGGTCGCTGAGTGATCGATCGGCGGTCTGACGAGGTCACGAGGCGTGGCCACGAGCCGGGGTGGGCTGGGCGTCTCGCGCGCAGGGGTCAGTCGGCGACCCGGACCAGCCGCCACTGGTCGGCGTCGGGCCGGTCCCCGAGGGACTCCCGGGTCAGGTCGTAGACGCCGGTGCCACAGGCCCGTCCGGCGCTGGCGGCCACCCGCCAGACCTGCTGCTCGAGGCCGGCCCCCAGGACGGTGCCGAGCGCCGTGCCGGGCTGTCTGCCGGGCCCACCGGCAGGGTCGTCACTCGGGTCGCCGGGGTCGCCGGCCTCGAGCGCGTCGCGCCACCACGCCCGTCGCTCGGACCAGTGGTCGAGCACCTCCCGGACGACGTAGAGCCGCCCCCGCCAGACGAAGGCGGACGGGCGCAGGGCCTGCGGTGTGACTTCCGCCCGGACCTGCACGGTGTCGTGGTAACGACGTGTCATGGTTCCTCCCCACAGCTGACCGACGACGTCGGACGCGACCCCGATCGGGTCCTCCGCCGAGGGCCGTCCGGCCGACGTTGATCGAATCTTTGTTCGATAGAACGAATGTACCCCTCGCCACGGACATCTCGTCAAGCGGACGGCCTCCCGCGGAGCGCGTGACGGATCGGACCCGGACTGACTACCGTTTGGTCATGTCAGCCGACCCGGCCGCGCGTGACCTCCTCACCGGGGAGTCCGTGCAACGCGTCGCCTCGCTGCTGCGGGAGTTCGGTGTGCGCGGCCAGGTCGTCGCCCTCAGCTCCAGCGCCCGGACCGCCCGGGACGCCGCCAGCACGCTCGGGGTCGAGGTCGCCCAGATCGCCAGCTCCCTGGTCTTCCGCTCGCACCGCGCCGACGGCACCGAGGTGCCCGTGCTCGTGCTCACCTCCGGCGCGCACCGGGTCGACACCGTGAAGGTGGCCGCCGCCCTGGAGGTCGATGAGCTGGCCCTGGCCGACGCGGCCTACGTGCGGCGGCAGACCGGCTTCGCGATCGGCGGCGTCGCCCCCGTCGGCCACCTCGTGCCGATGCTCACCGTCGTCGACGTCTCCCTCGGTCGGTACGCCACGGTGTGGGCTGCCGCCGGGCACCCGCACGCCGTCTTCCCCACCTCCTACGACGAGCTGCTGCGCATCACCGGCGGCACCGCCACCGAGGTCGCCTGAGCCGGCCCGGCCGAACCTGAGCCGGCCGATCTGAGTACCTGCGCGGATGTGCCGCGGCGGCCGCCCACGCCAGCATGGGCGCGGCGCAGGGGTCGCCTCGCGCGGGCACGGGCCGGCCACCGGGTCCTGGGAGGGGAGGGCCTGGCTCCGGCCGTGCCCGCGAGCGAGCGCCCCGAAGACGCCTCGCCGACGCCTCGCCCGGCTCACGGCGAACCGCGAGCCGAACCCGCCGGGACCGGTCAGGACGCGAGGTTGGCGTGCACCTCGAGTGTCGCGGTCGATCGGTTCATCGTGTAGAAGTGCAGCCCCGGAGCCCCCTCGGCGAGCAGGTCACGGGACAGCTCGGTGGCGATCTCCACCCCGACCGCGCGCAGGGCCGTCGGGTCGTCGGCCACCGGCTCCAGGCGGCGCACCACCGCCTCGGGCAGCGGGGTCCCGGCCAGCTCGGCCATCCGCCGGACCTGCTTGAAGCTGGTCACCGGCATCAGGCCGGGGATGATCGGCAGGTCCCGCCCGCGCGCGGCGACCCGGTCGCGCAGCCGGACGTAGCTCGCCACGTCGAAGACGAACTGCGACACGGCGAACTCCGCTCCCGCGTCGGCCTTGCGCACGAGGACCTCGGCGTCGTGGTCCAGGCTCGGCGACTCGGGGTGCCGGTCGGGGAAGGCCGCGACCCCCACGGTGAAGCTGCCCAGGGACCGGACCAGCGCCACGAGGGCGTCGGCGTGGTCGAGCCCCTCGGGGTGCGCCCGCCAGGGCGCGCCCGGGCCGTCCGGCGGGTCCCCGCGGAGCGCGAGCACGTTGCGCACGCCCGCGCCGGCATACTGCCCGATGACCTGGCGCAGCTCGGTGACGGAGGCACCGACACAGGTCAGGTGCGCCATCGGGGTGAGGGTGGTCTCCTGCGCGATCCGCTCGGTCACCCGCACGGTGCGGTCGCGAGTGGTGCCGCCGGCACCGTAGGTCACCGAGACGAAGGTGGGGCGCACCTGCTCCAGGCGCCGGATGGCGGTCCACAGCGCCGCCTCCCCCGCGTCGTCCTTGGGCGGGAAGAACTCGAAGCTGTAGGAGGTCCCCTCCCCGGCGAGCACCTCGGGGATCGAACGCTGCCCCGGCAGGGTGCGGGGCATGGTGGACGAGGTGCCGAGGGCCATACCTCCCAGCCTAGGCGAGGGCCGGCACCGTAGGCTCGAGGCAGCCACCATCTGGGAGGACCGCGTGACCCCGCCTGACCCGTCGTCCGACACGGTCGGCACAGCCGTCGACCTGGACCGCGTGCGCGCGCGTGTGCAGGCGGCGCTGGACGCCGAGCTGGCCGCCCAGCGACGCGTGCTGGCCGAGATCGGTGACGACGTCATGCCCCTCATCGACGCCGTCGCCTCCCTCGTGCGGGGCGGCAAGCGGCTGCGTGCGCTGTTCCTGCACCTGGGCTACCTCAGCGCGGGCGGAGCCGACAGCGACGCCCTGGTCCGCGCGGCCTGCGCGATGGAGATGTTCCAGGCGGCGGCGCTGATCCACGACGACGTCATGGACGACAGCGACACCCGGCGCGGCATGCCGGCCGCGCACCGGCGCCTGGCCCACCAGCACGACCGCAGCGGCTGGGCCGGCGACCCCGACCGGTTCGGCGTGGCGGGCGCGATCCTCGCCGGCGACCTGTGCCTCACGTGGGCCGACCGGCTCTACGCCACCAGCGGGCTGTCCGCCGCCGAGCTGGAGCGGGGACGGGAGTGGTTCGACCGGATGCGCACCCAGCTCATGGGTGGGCAGTTCCTCGACGTGCTGGAGTCCGCCCGCGGCTGGGCGGACCTGTCCACCGGTGAGCGGATCGACAGCGCGCGGCGGGTGATCCGGTTCAAGAGCGCGAAGTACACCATCGAGTACCCCCTGCTCATCGGCGCCCACGCCGCCGGGCTGGGCGAGGAGGGACTCGCCTCGCTGTCCGCCTACGGCCTGGCCCTCGGCGAGGCCTTCCAGCTGCGCGATGACGTCCTCGGCGTCTTCGGCGACCCGCAGGTCACGGGCAAGCCGGCCGGCGACGACCTGCGTGAGGGCAAACGCACCGTCCTGGTGGCCCACGCGGTCGCGGGCGCGGACGAGCAGGCCGCCAAGGAGTTCGCGGCCGGCTTCGGCCGGCCCGACCTGGACGAGGGCGGCGTCGACCGGCTGCGGGCCGTCATCGTCGACTCCGGCGCCCTGGCCCGCACCGAGCAGCTGATCAGCGAGCAGGCGGCGACCGCCCGCGCGGCGCTCGCCGAGGACTCCCTCGCCGCCGCCGGCCGGCGCGGCCTCGAGGCCCTGGTCGGCCTGTGCACCGACCGCACGACGTGAGCTCGGCCGGTCTTCGCGACGCACCTGCCACCTCCCCGCGTCGGGTCGTCGTGGTCGGCGCCGGGCTGGCCGGCCTGTCGGCCGCGCTGCACCTGGCGGGGCGCGGGTGCGAGGTGACCGTCCTGGAGCGCGAACCCGCGGTCGGCGGGCGCGCCGGGCGGACCGTGCTGCCGGCCCCGGGCGGGGGCAGCTACCACCTGGACACCGGCCCCACGGTGCTCACCATGCCCGAGCTCGTGCACTCCGGCTTCGCGGCCGTCGGCGAGGACCCCGACCGCTGGCTCACCCTGCACCGGCTCGACCCCGCCTACCGTGCCCAGTTCGCCGACGGCACCTCGCTGCTCGCCACCAGCAACGTCCCGGAGATGGCCGACCGCATCGGCCGCCTCGCCGGCGCCGACCAGGCCCGTGGCTACCTGCGCTACGTCGACCACGTCACGCGCCTCTACCACCTCGAGATCGACCAGTTCATCGCCCGCAACTTCGACTCGCCGCGGGACCTGCTCACCGGCTCGCTGGCGAAGATCGCCCTGTTGCGCGGGTTCTCGCGCCTCGCGCCGGTCGTCGGGCGGTACTTCTCGGACGAGCGGCTGCAGCGGTTGTTCAGCTTCCAGGCGATGTATGCCGGCCTCTCCCCCGAGCGGGCCCTCGCCCTCTACGCCGTGATCAGCTACATGGACCTGGTGGCCGGCGTCTTCTACCCCGAGGGCGGCATGCACGCCGTGCCGGACGCGATGGCCCGCGCCGCGGCGGCGCACGGCGTGCAGGTGTGCTGCGACACCGCCGTCGCCGGCACCCGCTGGCGCGGCGAGCGCGTCACCGAGGTGGTCGCCGCCGACGGTCGCGTGTGGTCCTGCGACGCGCTGGTCGTGACCACCGACGAGCCGGTCACCCGCGAGATCCTCGGCGCCCGAGGGTGGTTCGCCCGCCGGGTCGCCCGGCGCAGACTGCGCCACTCCCCCTCCTGCGTGGTGCTCGCCGCGGGCGTCCGGCGCACCTGGCCGGGGGCGGCCCACCACACGATCCAGTTCGGGCGGGCCTGGTCCACCGTGTTCGACGACCTCGACCACGGGCTGCTCATGCGGGACCCGTCCTTCCTGGTCTCGCTGCCGACCACGACCGACCCGGGACTGGCCCCCGAAGGTGCGAGCTCGGCATACGCGCTGTTCCCGGCACCGAACCTGACGGCCGGGGCGAGCCTGGACTGGGAGTCGCTGCGCGAGCCCTATCGCGACCACCTGGTCCGGGCGGTCGAGCGAGCCGGGTTCGCGGGGTTCGGCGCGGCCGTCGACGCCGAGGTGCTGCTGACGCCGCGGGACTGGGCCGCGCGCGGGTTGGCCGCCGGCACGCCGTTCGCGGCGGCGCACACGTTCACCCAGACCGGGCCGTTCCGCACCCCCAACGTCGTGGCCGACAACGTCGTGCTCGCCGGCTCCTCCACGGTGCCCGGCGTCGGGGTGCCGATGGTGCTCATCAGCGGCCGGCTCGCGGCCGACCGTGTGACCGGCCCGGTGCCGCCTCGACGCGCGCGGGTGCGGTGGTGAGCGCTCCGCACGAGCGGCGGCGCCCGCAGCGGGAGGAGGAGCTCGCCGCGGCCTACGAGCACTGCCGCCGGATCCACGCCCGGCACGGCCGCACCTACTACCTGGCCACACGCCTGCTCCCCCGGGAACGCCGCCGGCACGTGTGGGCGCTCTACGCGTTCGCGCGGGTCGCCGACGAGCTGGTCGACGGCGTCCGCCAGCCCGACCCCGCGGCCGTCACGGAGTGGAACCGGCACGCGCTCGCGGTGCTGCGGCGCGACCTGCCCCCGGAGCCGTCGTCGGACCCGGTGCTCGCGGCGACCTGGCACACGCTGCGCCGCTACGGCCACGACCCGGACCTGGTCGCCGAGTTCCTGCACTCGATGGCGATGGACCTCACGGTGACCCGCTACCCGACGTGGGCGGACCTGCGCGGCTACATGCGCGGCAGCGCGGCCGTGATCGGGGAGCTCATGGCGCCCGTGCTCGGCGCCCCGCCGGAGGCACTCCCCGCCGCCGGCGCGCTCGGGGAGGCGTTCCAGCTCACCAACTTCGTCCGCGACGTGGCCGAGGACCTGCGGCGCGGCCGGATCTACCTGCCCGGGGAGGACCTGCAGCGCTACGGCGTCGACGAGGACGAGCTCGCCACCGCCGCACGCACGGGGCGGCCGAGCCGGCCGGTGCGCACGCTGGTGCTCTTCGAGGCGCAGCGGGCCCGCGACCTCTACCGCGCGGCCGCTCCCGGCCTGGCTCAGGTGGACGACGTGAGCCGGCCCTGCCTCCGTGCGGCGTTCACGCTCTACCAGCAGATCCTCGACCTCGTCGAGCAGGCCGACGGCAACGTCTTCGCCCAGCGCCTGGTGGTTCCCCGGCGCGACCGTGCCCGGGTCGTCACCCGGATCCTCGCCGGTGCCACGCGAACTCGGCTCACTCCTCCTCGGCGCGGGGCCGCAGGCGTGCCCACCAGGCGCAGCTGAGCAGCACCAGGGCGAAGCCGAACCCGAGGTCCTCCACCGGCGCCCAGAAGAATCGCCCGTCCCCGACGAAGGTGATGTGGCCGGTGCCGATGATCGCCGCCGACGCGTAGCGGACGATGCCACGCCCGGTCAGCCACCCGTTGGTGAGCAGCTGGAAGAACAGCACGATGCCGTAGGCGATCCACCAGCTCGCCGTGGTCACCAGCCGGGTCCGCAGCACCACGAGGTCCATGACGAGGGCGGCCGGCACCGCGAGCGCGGCGAGCACGGTGTAGGTCATCGTCGCCCCCGCGGGGCGCGGCGGCGGTCCTCGCCACCGGCGCGCGGGCGGCGCGAGCGCAGTGCCCGGACCGCCTCGTGGGTGAGGATGCCGGCCAGCGGGATGACGACGAAGAACGCGATCTCCTCGACCGGCAGCCCCAGCACCCGCGGCGGCAGCGTCTGGGCCGGGTCGAACCACCAGTGGTGCGTGGCCGTGGCCCACCAGTCCCACACGAGGAACGGCAGGGCGGCCGCCGCGATGGCGAGCAGCAGCCGCAGCGGGTGCCGCAGGACGCCCAGGCGGTATGCCGGCACGAGCCACAGCGTGCCCAGCAGGCACGAGGCCAACATGGCCGCGTAGGACCAGTGGGACAGCCCCATCGCCGCTGGCTCCGGCGTCAGAGGGCGAGCTCGGCGGCGCGCCGGCGGATCTCCGTCTTGTGGCCGGCGTGCAGGGCGTCGATGGGGGCACCGGGGACGGGCAGGGTCTCGTCGGTGGTGAACAGCCACGCCACGACCTGCTCGTCGCTCATTCCGCCGTCGGACAGGACGGTGATCGTGCCGCGCAGGGCGGGCAGCGGCCCCTCGTCGGTGAGGAACCGGGCCGGCACCCGCTGGGCGCGGTGCTCCCCGATGCGCAGCGCGACCAGGTCCCGGTCGTCGAGCATCCGGCGCACCCGGCTCAGCGGGACGCCGAGCCGCTCGGCGACGTCCGGCACGGTGAGCCAGTCCCCGACGAGGTCGTGCAGTCGGGTCAGGTCGAGGTCGTCGTCAGCCACGACAGCAGCCTGCCAGACGCGACCACGCTCGCCGGACGGCACCGGGACAGCGCCCCGGTGACCGGCCGGATCACGAAGAGGTCACGGCGCGGTTCCCCCCATTGGCCCCGGTCCCCGTGTACGTTGCCCAGCCATGAGTCCCGTTGTCGACCTGCCGCCCCCTCCCAGTGAGGTCACGCTGCACGCCGGCGCGTTCATGCGCACGCGGGCGCCCCACGGCTGGACCACGCACGTGGTCCGCCCCGGCGAGACGCTCTTCGGCATCGCCCTGCGCTACCACACGTCCACCCAGGCGCTCGTGGCCAAGAACGGGTTGGCCAACGGCGGGCGGATCCTGCTGCCCGGATCCCACCTCAAGGTCCCCCGCACGAAGGCGCCCCGGCACCACGCGGCGCCGCGCCACCACGCGAAGGCGAAGCGCAAGCGCGCCGCGCACCGGCGGGTGCACAAGCGACCGGCTCGCCACGTCCGGATCGTGGTGGTGCAGCCGGGTGCGACGGTCAGCGGCATCGCGCTGCGCTACCACACCACGTGGGTGGCCATCCTCAAGGCGAACGGCATGAGCAGTGCCCGCCAGCTCTGGGCCGGGCAGCGGCTGCGCGTGCCGGTCTCCGGCCACGCCCGGGCGACCGCGCACCACCCGAAGCGCCACCGCGCCCATCCCCAGAGGGCGCACCGCACGAAGGCCCCACACCGCAAGGCCCGCCGCACGCGCGTCATCACGGTCCGCGCGGGCGAGACGCTCAGCGGCATCGCCGTACGCACCGGCACCTCCTGGCAGGCGCTCGCCCGGCTCAACGGCATCACCGACCCCCGTCACCTGTGGGCCGGCCAGCGGCTGCGCGTGCCGGGCAGCGCCGGGCAGTCCAGCCGGTCGGTGCACCGGTCGGCACCCAAGCGCACGCACCACAAGAAGCGCCCTGCCCGCACCCGCCACAACACCTTCGCGGGCCGCACCTACCCCAACGCCGTGGTCCGCTCGGCCGAGGCCAACCGGCGCTGGCTGGCCCGCCACGCCGCCCCGAGCCGCAGCCAGGTCCGGTCGATGATCATCTCCACCGCCCGTCGGCACGGCGTCGACCCGAAGCTCGCGCTCGCGGTGGGTTACCTGGAGTCGGGCTGGAACCAGCGGATGGTGTCGGTCGCCAACGCGATCGGGACGATGCAGATCATCCCGAGCACCGGGCAGTGGGCCTCGCAGATGAGCGGGCGGCACCTGAACCTGCTGCGCGCCCAGGACAACATCACCGCCGGCGTCGTCCTGCTGCGGTCCCTGACCCGCAGCGCCGACAACGAGCGGCAGGCGATCGCCGGCTACTACCAGGGCCTGGCCGGGGTGCGCCAGAACGGCATGTATGCCGACACCCGCCAGTACGTCCGCAACGTCCTCTACCTGAAGTCCCGGATGTAGGGCGCGTCGCGCCTCCCCGGGCACCCCAGAGCCGCTCCTTACACTCGTTGCCGTGAGTGCCGCGACCGCCCCCTCCCTCGTCGACCGGGTGATCGACGGGCGCTACCGCGTGCGCTCCCACCTCGCCGACGGTGGCATGGCCTCGGTCTACGTGGCCGTCGACGAACGCCTCGAGCGTGAGGTGGCGCTGAAGGTGATGCGCCCCGACCTGGCCCGGGACGAGGAGTTCGTCAGCCGGTTCCGGCGGGAGGCGCGCGCGGCGGCCCGGCTGGGTCACCCGAACGTGGTCGCGGTCTACGACCAGGGCAACGACGAGGGCTACGTCTTCCTGGCCATGGAGCTGGTCACGGGCCGCACCCTGCGGCAGGTGCTCTCGGCGGACGGCCCGCTGACGCCCCGGGCCGCGCTGGACGTGCTGGAGTCGGTGCTGCAGGCCCTCGCCGCGGCCCACCGGGCCGGCATCATCCACCGCGACGTGAAGCCCGAGAACGTCCTCCTCGGCGACGACGGGGTGGTCAAGGTCGCCGACTTCGGGCTGGCCCGTGCCGTCACCACCGCGACGCGCACGTCGCACACCGACGTCCTGCTCGGCACCGCCGCCTACCTCTCGCCCGAGCAGGTCGAGCGCGGGATCGCCGACGCCCGCAGCGACGTCTACGCCGCCGGGCTGCTGCTCTTCGAGATGCTCACCGGCCGCAAGGCCTTCCCCGGCGACAGCCCCATCCACGTCGCCTACCAGCACGTCCACGGCACCGTGCCGACTCCCTCCGACCTGCTGCCGGTGCCCCGCGAGCTGGATGCGCTCGTGGCCCTGGCCACCGCCCGCGACCCTGACCACCGCCCGGCCGACGCCGCCGCGCTGCTGCAGCAGGTGCGCCGCTCCCGGGCCGTGCTCGAGCCCGCCGAGCTCGACCGCCGCCCCGCTCCCGGCGAGGGGCCCGGCGACACCTCGGTGCACACCGTCGCCATCGGCAACGACACCAAGGCGCTCCCGGGCAGCGCGGCGCCGGCCCCGCCCCCACCTGGGGCACCGGACGGCCGGAGCCGGCGCCGGCGCCCGCCCGCGTTGGTCGCGGCGGTGCTGGTGGTCGCGCTCGTCGCCGGTGGCGCCTGGTGGTTCCTGCTCGGTCCCGGCGCCCGGACGACGGTGCCGGCCCTCGCCGGCAAGTCGCGGGCCCAGGCGGTCGCCGCCCTCGACCGCGCCCACCTCGACGCCCACGTGCACGACGTGTTCAGCGAGCACACCGCCCGCGGCCGCGTCGTCACCAGCGAGCCCGGCTCGGGGCAGCAGCTGCACCGCGGCAGCGCGGTGGACGTGGCGCTGTCCAAGGGCCCCCAACGCTTCCGGGTGCCCGACCTCGCCGGGCGGACCCAGCAGCAGGCCGTCCAGCTGCTCACCCACCGGCACCTGACCGTCGGCCAGGTCACCGAGCAGTATGACGAACACGTGCCGGCCGGGCAGGTGGTCACCTCCTCCCCCGGCACCGGCCGGCCGCTCAAGCGCGGCACCGCCGTCTCGCTGGTCGTCAGCAAGGGCCAGCAGCCCATCCCCGTGCCCTCCGTCGTCGGCAAGAGCCAGGACGACGCCGTCGCCGCGCTCAAGGACGCCGGCTTCGCCCCGAAGGTCGCGGGCCAGGCGTTCAGCGACAGCGTGCCCCAGGGCGCGGTGGTCAGCCAGGACCCGGCCGACGGCACCCTGCACCGCGGCGACCCGGTCCAGCTGACGATCTCCAAGGGACCCCAGCTGTTCCCGGTGCCCGACGTCACCTTCAAGAACGAGGACACCGCCAAGCAGATCCTGCAGGACGCCGGGTTCTCGGTGCAGGTGAAGACGTTCCTCGGGGGCGTGCTGCACGTGGTGCGGTTGCAGGACCCCTCGCCGGGCACCAAGGTCCCGCACGGGACCACCATCACCATCACCGTCATCTGAGCCGGCTGCCCGGCAGCTGACCCGATCGACGGCGGCGAGCGCCGAACCCGCAGACTGGGTCGGTGCGCTCACCCCGGACCGGCCAGCTGGCGACGTGTGCCCTGGTTGCCGTCACGGCCGCGTGGGGCTCGACGTTCTTCCTCATCCGCGACGTCGTGCAGCAGCTCTCGCCGACCGACTTCCTCGCCGTCCGCTTCGGCATCGCCGCCGTGGCCATGGCCGTGCTCTTCTGGCGGCCGATGCGGGCGCTGCAGCGGCGGGAGGTCCTCGTGGGCTGCGGCCTGGGACTGATCTACGGCATCGCGCAGGTCCTGCAGACCGTCGGTCTGGCCCACACCTCCGCGTCACGGTCGGGCTTCATCACCGGCACCTACGTGGTCCTCACACCGCTGCTGGGCGCCCTGATCCTGCGTGACCGCATCCCCCGGACCACGTGGCTCGCGGTGGCGCTCGCGACCGCCGGGCTCGCCGTCCTGTCGTTGCGGCACCTGGGCTTCTCCTACGGCGACCTGCTCACACTCGCCTCGGCCGCGGCCTACGCCCTGCACATCATCGGGCTGGGTCGCTACTCCACCCCGCGCGCCGCGGCCGGGCTCGCGGCGGTGCAGATGATCGTCATCGCGGTGGTCTGCACGGCGTTCGCCTCACCCGGCGGGATCGAGCTGCCCTCCGGCGGCGGGGCGTGGGCCTCCGTGGTCTACATGGGCGTCATCGCGGGCGCGCTGGCCATCTGGGCGCAGACCTGGGCGCAGTCCCACCTGACGGCAACGCGCGCGGCGATCGTGATGACCCTGGAGCCGGTCTTCGCCGCCTTCTTCGCCGTGGTCTCGGGGCAGGAGTCGATCACCACCCGGATGCTGTTCGGGGGCGCGCTGGTGGTGGGCGCGATGTACCTCGTCGAGCTGGCCGGCCGCCGCGAGGCGAGAGCCCCCGCCCCGGACCCGGAGCTGCTGCACCACCGGGTCTGACCGGCGAAGCAGTTCTCTGAAGGCGCTGCGGCCGGCGGCGGAACGTGGTGGGATCGGCGCAAGCGCGCCGGGCCGGCCGCCGCGCACCCGACCTCGGGAGGATCGGCAGCCGTGTTCCCCCTGGCGGACGCCGCGGGCACGCGCGTCCAGGTCGTGGTTGCGCACCCGGACGACGAGACCTTCGGCTGCGGCTCCCTGCTGCTGCACGCGCACCGGGCCGGTGCCGTCACCGCGGTGTGTTGCGCGACCCGCGGTGAGGCCGGCGAGGTGACCGCTGGCGTCGAGCTGCCACCGGGTGGCGTCGGCGCGCTGCGCGAGGGTGAGCTGCGCGCAGCGGCAGAGCTGCTCGGGGTCGAGCGGGTCGACCTCCTCGGCCTGTGCGACTCCGGTATGGCGGGCCAGGCCGGTCCGGACACGGTCGTGGGCGCGGACCCCGCACTGGTGCGGGACCGCATCGCCGCCGCCGTCGACGCCTTCGGTCCCGAGGTGCTGGTCACCCTCGACGGCTCCGACGGGCACCGCGACCACGCCCGGGTCCGCGACCTCACGATCGAGGTCGCCGCCGAACGTGGCCTGCCGCTCTTCCTGCACTGCCTGCCCCGGGCGCTGATGAAGCGCTGGGCCGAGCGGCTGGCCGTGGAGCACGCGGACTCGGCCTACCTCGCGCTCGGCGAGCTCGGCACCCCCGAGGAGCAGGTCACCCACGTCGTGGACACCGCGCACTTCTGGACGCAGCGCTGGACGGCGATCCGGGCCCACCGGTCGCAGACCTCACCGTTCGAGGGCCTGCCCGAAGACCTCGCCCGCGGGTTCCTCTGTCGGGAGCACCTCCAGCTCGTCGACCCGGAGACCGCTCACTCCTGGTAGGCGTAACGCTCCTCGCGCCAGACATCACCGACGAGGTGGTAGCCGCGCGACTCCCAGAACCCGCGCTGCGGCTCGTGGCAGTAGTCGACCTCGGCGACCCACTTGGGCCCCTTGAAGCCGTAGAGGTGCGGCAGCACCAGGCGCACCGGCCAGCCGTGCTCCGGCGTGAGCGGTTCGCCGTCGAGGTGGGTGGCGAACAGCGCCCGCGGCGAGAGCAGATCCTCCAGGCGTACCGAGGAGCTGTAGCCGTAGGCGGCCGAGACCAGGACGTGCTCGGCGCCGGGTTCCGGGGGCGCGAGGCGCACCACCTCGCGTGCCGGGACGCCCGACCAGACGAGGTCCTGGGTGGAGTACTTCGCCACGCAGTGGTGGTCGGCGCGCACGTCCATGAGCGGGAGGCTGCTGAACTCCTCCCAGTCGAGCCGGACCGGCTCGCCGGTGACGGCGCCGCCGATGGTCAGCGACCAACGGGCGCGGTCGATGCGCGGCACCCGGCCGTAGTGCACGGGCCGCAGGGTGGATGAGCGCCGCTGGTGCGGGGGCAGCGTGCGGGGCTCGGCCAGTGCCCGGCCGTGCCGGCCACGGTCGGCCTCACCTCGACCCGGGGCCGACGTCACCGCGCGGGAGCCTCCTTCGTCAACAGCTCGGTCACCACCCGTTCAGCGTAGGCGGTGCCCTCGTCGTCCACGTCGAGGTGCCAGACGAGGCGCACCGCCCGTGGGCCGACGGCCGACAGGCGCACGCCCCGGCCCGTTGCGGCGCGGACGAACTCGGGTGCGCTCCAGCCGGCCGGGGTCACGTCCAGGATGAGGATGTTGGTCTCCACGGTGGCCGGGTCCACCACGCCCGGGCACACCGCCGCGGCGGCCTCGGCCACCTGCCGGGTGCGGGCGTGGTCCTCGGCGAGCCGCACGACGTGGTGGTCCAGCGCCCACAGGCCGCCGGCGGCGAGGATGCCGGCCTGCCGCATGCCCCCGCCGTAGCGCTTGCGCCAGATGCGCGCCCGGTCCATGAGCTCCCGCGCACCGACGAGCACGGAGCCGACGGGGGCGCCGAGCCCCTTGGACAGGCACACCGAGACCGTGTCGAACAACCGCCCGTATGCCGAGAGCTCGACTCCGGTGGCCACGTGCGCGTTCCACAGGCGGGCACCATCGAGGTGCAGGGCCACCCCGACCGGTTGCGTCTGCTCGCGCAGCTCCCGGAGGGCCTCCAGCGGCTGCACCGTGCCCCCGCCGAAGTTGTGCGTGTTCTCGACCACGACCAGCCGGGTCGAGACCTGGTAGGGCCCCGCGTCGGGCTGCATCATCGCGAGCGGCTGGGCCGGGTCGAGCAGCCCGCGTTCGGCCACCCAGGACCGGGTGGTGATGCCCGAGAACGCCGCCGCAGCACCCATCTCGGCACGCAGCACGTGCGCGAGGCTGTCGGCGAGCAGCTCTTCGCCGGGCTGCACGTGCAGCCGCAGCCCCAGCTGGTTGGCCAGGGACCCGGAGGCCGTGAACAGGCCGGCTTCGTGACCCAGCAGGTCGGCGACCCGGTCCTCGAGGGCGCGGATCGTCGGGTCCTCGCCGTAGACGTCGTCGCCGACCTCAGCGCGGGCCATCGCCTCCCGCATCGCCGGCACCGGTCTGGTGACGGTGTCCGAGCGCAGGTCGACGACCGGCTCGGCCTCGCCCACGGCTCCCGTCATGAGCGCTGCGTCAGCATCTCGGCGACGAGGAACGCCAGCTCCAGCCCCTGCTGCTGGTTCAGCCGCGGGTCGCACAGCGTCTCGTAGCGCTGGTGCAGGTCGCCGTCGTCGATGGCGCCGGCCCCACCGAGGCACTCGGTGACGTCGGTCCCGGTCAGCTCGATGTGGATGCCGCCGGGCACCGTCTGCAGCTCCTGGTGCACCTCGAAGAAGCCGCGCACCTCGTCGACGACGTCGTCGAAGCGCCGCGTCTTGTAGCCGGAGGCCGACTCGAAGGTGTTGCCGTGCATCGGGTCGCAGATCCACGTGGGCCGGGCACCGGAGGCGGTGATCTTCTCGACGATCGTCGGGAGGACGTCGCGGACCTTGCCGGCACCCATGCGGGTGATGAAGGTCAGCCGGCCGGGCTCGCGGTGCGGGTCCACCCGGTCGATGAGCTGGAGCACGTTGTCCGGGTCCGCGGTCGGGCCGAGCTTGACGCCGATCGGGTTGCGGATCCGGGAGACGAAGTCGACGTGGGCGCCGTCGAGGTCGCGGGTGCGCTCGCCCACCCACACGAAGTGCGCGGACACGTCATACGGCAGTCCGGTGCGCGAGTCGATCCGGGTGAGGGGACGCTCGTAGTCGAGCAGCAGCGCCTCGTGCGAGGAGTAGAACTCCACGCTGTGCATGGCCTCGAAGTCGGCTCCGCAGGCGGCCATGAACTTCATCGCCCGGTCGATCTCCATGGCGAGCCGTTCGTAGCGGGCGTTGGCCGGGTTGGCCACGAAGCCACGGTTCCAGTCGTGCACCCGCCGCAGGTCGGCGAACCCGCCCTGGGTGAACGCACGCACCAGGTTGAGCGTCGCGGAGCTGGCGTTGTAGGCGCGCACGAGCCGGTTCGGGTCGGGGCGCCGCGCCTCCTCGGTGAACTCGAAGTCGTTGACCATGTCGCCGCGGTAGGCCGGCAATGTGACGCCGCCACGAGTCTCCGTGTTCTGGCTGCGGGGCTTGGCGTACTGCCCGGCCATCCGGCCCAGCTTGACCACCGGCGTGCTCGCGCCGTAGGTCAGCACCGCCGCCATCTGCAGGATGGTCTTGATCCGGTCCCGGATGCTGTCGGCGGTGGCGCCGGCGAAGGTCTCCGCGCAGTCGCCGCCCTGCAGCACGAACGCCCGGCCCTGGGCGGCGTCGGCGAGGCGGTCACGCAGGATGTCGCACTCGCCGGCGAAGACGAGCGGCGGATAGGTGGCGAGCGTCGAGACGGCCTCCTCGAGGGCGGCCCGGTCGGGCCACTCCGGCTGCTGGGCAGCGGGCAGGTCTCGCCAGGCGTCGAGGCCGGCGAGCACGTCGGGCGTTGCGTCGATGCTCACCGGTCAAGGGTAGGTCGGTCCACCTGCCGGACGGCCGCGGGTCCGGATGACGGACCCGACGGATCAGCCGAAGAAGGTGGCCGCCTCCGCGTAGCGCTCCGGCGACACCGTCTTCAGCGCGCCGGTCGCCTCGGCGAGCGAGACCCGCACGATGTCGGTGCCGCGCAGCGCGACCATCGTGCCGAAGTCCCGCTCGTGCGCGGCGTCGATCGCGTGCAGCCCCAACCGGGTCGAGAGCACCCGGTCGTAGGCCGTGGGCGTGCCCCCCCGTTGCAGGTGCCCGAGCACGACCGACCGGGACTCCATGCCGGTGCGCTCCTCCAGCTCCTCGGCGAGCCAGTCGCCGATGCCGCCGAGGCGCACGTGGCCGAAGGCGTCGCGCTCCTGGTCCTTGAGGGACTCGGCGCCGCCAGCCGGCTGGGCGCCCTCGGCGGCGACCACGATCGGCGCAACGCCGCGGGCGTGGCAGGCCTCCACCCAACGGCAGACCTGACCCAGGTCGAAGTCCTGCTCGGGGATCAGGATGACGTTGGCGCCGGTCGCCATGCCCGAGTGCAGCGCGATCCATCCGGCGTGCCGCCCCATCACCTCGACGACCATGGTGCGGTGGTGTGACTGGGCGGTCGTGCGCAGCCGGTCGATCGACTCGGCGGCGATCGACACGGCCGTGTCGAAACCGAAGGTGTAGTCGGTCGCCGACAGGTCGTTGTCGATGGTCTTGGGCACGCCGACGACGCCGAAGCCGTCGTCGGTCAGGCGCTTGGCCACGCCGAGGGTGTCCTCCCCGCCGAGCGCGATGAGGGCGTCGACGCCCGCGTCCTCGAGGTTGTGCCGGATCCGGTCCAGGCCGCCGTCGACGGAGTAGGGGTTGGTCCGGGAGGAGCCGAGGACGGTGCCGCCGACCTCCACCAGGTCAGCCACGTCCGCAGCGGTGAGGGGGCGGGTGAGTCCCTTGAGCGGGCCGCGCCAGCCGTCGAGGAACCCCACGAACTCGTGGCCGTACTCGGCGGTCCCCTTGGTCACCACCGCCCGGATGACCGCGTTGAGCCCGGGGCAGTCCCCGCCACCTGTCAGCACTCCGATACGCACACGCCTGAACCTAGCGAACACGGGCGCCGGGTGTCGTCAGCGACCCGTCGGACGACGCCATGTCGGGCGCGGGTGCCGGTCAGCGAACGCGCGGCTATCGTCCAGACATGACCTTCTCCATCGTCGCAGCCGTTGGTGACGCCCTCGGCGTGGCCGTCGCGAGCAAGTTCCTTGCCGTCGGCTCCGTGGTGCCGGCCGTTCGGCTCGGTGTGGGAGCCGTGGCGACGCAGGCCGCGGCCAACGTGGCGTGGAAGGAGCAGGGGCTGGCCCACCTCGCGGAGGGTCGCACGCCGGAGGAGACGGTCCGGCTGCTGGTGCAGGCCGATCCGGGACGGGCGCAGCGCCAGCTCGGCGTGGTCACGGCCGGCGCCCAGGCCAGCTACACCGGGCCCGAGTGCATGGACTGGGCCGGCGGCGTCGTCGGGCGCGACGAGAGCGGGGGCTACGCCATCCAGGGCAACATCCTCGTCGGGGAGCGCGTCGTGCGCGACGCCGAGCGCGCGTGGCTGGACGGCGCCCACCTCCCGCTGGAGCACCGGCTGCTGTCCGCCCTGCTCGCCGGCGACCGCGCGGGCGGCGACCGCCGCGGCCGGCAGTCTGCCGCCGTCTACGCCATGCAACCCGGAGCCGGTTACGGCCACAGCGGCGTGCTCGTGGACCTGCGGGTCGACGACCACCCCGACGCGGTGAACGAGCTGGCCCGCCTCGTCGACCTGGGCAACCTCTACTTCGGCTCCCCCACCAATGTGCTGCCGCTCGAAGGGGCCCTCGCCGACGAGGTGCGGAGCCGGCTGCGCCGCCTGGACCGCGAGCAGGAAGACCTGGAGGAGGCGTTGAGCGACTGGGCCGGCGAGGTCAACCTCGAGAACCGGCTGTCCCCCGGCGGCATCGACGCCCGGGTCCTCCAAGTGCTCCGGGAGGCCACGGCCGTGGAGGACATCTCGCCGTGGGGCGATCTGGAGCGCACCGGTGCCGAGGAGGCGCGATGAAGTGGCGACGCCTCGACGACGACTCGGCAACCGGAACGGCGACCTACGTGGCCGTCGGTGAGGTCGGCGACGAGGCGATGGCCTCGCTCAAGGAGCTCATCACGCGGGAGGGTCTCGACGCGGCGCAGGTGACGGCGGTGGGGGCGTTCCAGCGGGCTGTGGTCGGGTGGTTCGACCGCGCGGCCAAGGACTACCGCCGGATCCCCATCGACCAGCAGTGCGAGGTCCTGTCGCTGGTCGGGGACGTGGCCGTGTCCGACGCCGGACCGCAGCTGCACCTGCACGCGGTCCTCGGCCTGCCGGACGGCACCACCCGCGGCGGCCACCTCATCGAGGGCCACGTGTGGCCCACCCTCGAGGTGATCCTGCGCGAGTCCCCGGCGCAGCTGCGCAAGACGTCCCGCCCCGAGATCGGTCTCGCCCTGATCGACCTCGACGAGAGCGACACCTGATTCAGTCGGAGTCCAGGCCCTGGGCGATCGCGAAGCGCACCAGCTCGATCCGGTTGTGCAGCTGCAGCTTGCCGAGGGTGTTCTGCACGTGGTTCTGCACCGTGCGGTGGGAGATGAACAGCTCGGCGGCGATCTCCTTGTAGCCCATGCCCGTCGCCACCAGCTTGAGCACCTCCAGCTCGCGCGGGGTGAGCTGCGGCGCCGGGTGGTCCTCGCGGGGCGGCTCGGCCGCCATCCGGCGGAACTCACCGAGCACGAGCCCGGCGAGCCCGGCGGTGAACACCGCCTCCCCCGCCGCGGCGCCGGCCACCGCCTCGAGGAACTCCTCGCGCGAGGCGGACTTCACCAGGTAGCCGGTCGCCCCCGCCTTGACCGCCTCCAGCACGTCCCGCTGCTCCGCGCTCGCCGACAGGATGAGGACCCGGGTGGTCAGGCCCGCCCGCTGGAGGGCGGCACACACCTCGTGGCCCGGCATACCGGGAAGGTTGAGGTCGAGCACGAGCACGTCCGGGCGCGTCGCCCGCGTGCGGTTCACGGCCGAGGGCCCGTCGTCGGCCGTGCCGACCACCCGGAAGCCGGCGTCGGCGAGGTCCTTGGCGACCGCGTCCCGCCACATCGGGTGGTCGTCGGCCACCAGCACGCTCACCTCCCCGGGCGGCCTGCGTCCCTCACCCCCGAGTGCGTTCACCCGTCCTCCTCACCGGTTCCAGCTGATCGGGGCACCTCGAGCTCGACGGTCGTTCCCCGGCCGGGGACCGAGCGGTAGGTCGCCTGCCCGCCCAGGTCCGCGACCCGGCCGCGCACGCTGCTCGCCACGCCCATCCTGCCGATGGCCGCGGCCTCTGCCAACCGTCCCTCGGCCATGCCCTGCCCGTCGTCCCGCACGGTGACACGCACCCAGGGCCCGTCGTCCTCCACGAGTACCCACGCCCGGGCCCCGGGTCCGGCGTGACGGTGCACGTTGTCGAGCACCGCGCCCACGGCGGCGGCGAGCTCGTCGGCGACCCGGCGCGGCAGCAGCACCGGCTCCGCCGGCGGCACGAGCTGGACCGTCGCGCCGACGAAGCGGCGCAGCAGGTCCCGCAGGTCGACCGGGCCGGCCACCTGCCGTTCCAGCTCCTCCTCGGCGACCCCACTGACCAGGGAGCGCAGCAGCAGCTCCTGGTCGGCCGCCATCGTGCCCAGCTCCGCCGCGGCCCCGCCCAGGTCGCGCCCGCGACGGTGGATGTAGGCCAAGGTCTGCAGCACGCCGTCGTGGACGGTGCGGGCCAGCCGCTCCCGCTCCCGCACCCGAGCCTGCAGCTCCAGGGCCCGCTGCAGCGCGGCATGGCCGGAGCGGGCCAGGTCGGCGCAGTAGCCGACACAGATCCCGGCGAGCAGCAGCAGCACGATGTTGTCGACGGTGTGCGAGGTGGGGGTGCCGATCTCCACCAGGTCGACCAGCCCTACGCAGGCGGCGGCCGCGAGGCCACCACGCCACCCCGCGAGGACGGCCCACGCCAGGACCCCTGCGGCCGGCCAGGTCCCGGGCAGCGTGTGCTCACCGCTGAGGATGGCCTCCGGGGTGTCGACGAGCCGGGTGAGCAGGATGGCCGCGCAGGCCAGCGCGACCTCCGCCGTCGCCAGGCGCCACCCGCGGCGGCGCACGAAGAACATCGCCACGGTCCACGCCGCGAGCACCGCGAGGACGACCCAGGCCAGCCAGGGGCGGGTCAGCGCTGCCTGCCGGTGGAAGACCGACCACGCGGCCCACGCGAGGGTGAGCGGACGCAGCACGTCGACCGCCCGCCACATCGCCGACACGACGGGAGGCCCGGCCGGCGGAGCGGTGGCGGCCGGCGGGATCAGCGCCATCGGCGTGGCTCAGCTGGCGGCGCGCTCGTCGTCATGCCCGGCCTCGGCGCTGCCGCGGGTCGCCCCGACCTGCGACTGCACGGCCTGCTCGAGCGGCTCGTCGTCCTCGAGCGTGGCACCGTCACCCTTGATGCTGCGGTCGAGCCGGTCGAACTTCTCGACCGCGTCCTGCTGCAGCTCGCGGGCCCGGGCGGCGGTGGCCCGGGCGGTCGCGCGCGCCGTCGCCACGAGCCGTTCCTTCATGGTGGCGGCGTAGACGTCGACGTACTCCTGCCCCGACAGCAGCATGAGCTCGTACATGATCTCGTCGGTGATGGAGCGCAGGACGAAGCGGTCCTCCTCCATCCCCTGGTAACGGGAGAAGTCCAGCGGCCGGCCGATGCGGACCCCGATGCGCATGATGCGGGGGACCTTCTTGCCGGTCGGCTGCGCCTTGTCGGTGCCGATCATCGCCACCGGCAGCACCGGCGCGCCGGACTCGAGCGCCATCCGGGCGACCCCGGTCTTGCCGCGGTAGAGCCGTCCGTCGGGGGAGCGGGTGCCCTCGGGGTAGATGCCGAGCAGCTCGCCGCGGCGCAGCACCTTCAGCCCGCTCTGCAGCGCCGCCTCCCCCGCCTGGCCGCCGGTGCGGTCGACCGGCAGCTGGCCGACTCCCTTGAAGAAGGCCGCCGTGAGGCGTCCCTTCACGCCCCGGCCCGTGAAGTAGTCGGACTTGGCGAGGAAGGTCATCCGCCGCGGTACCACCACGGGAAGGAAGATGGAGTCGGAGAAGGACAGGTGGTTGCTGGCGAAGATCGCCGGCCCGGCCGCCGGGATCTGCTCCTCGCCCTCGACCCACGGCCGGAACAGCAGCTTGACCAGCGGTCCCAGCACGATGGTCTTGAGCAACCAGTAGAACACCCTGCCGTCACCTCCGGTTGTCGTCCGTGCCCCGACTCGCTGCACTCTACGGCACCGGGTCGGGCGCTGACCCGTGGCGAATTCGGCCAACCCGTGGGAGCACTGTCCACCGACGGTGCCAGCGTGCGAGGATCGACTCGTGGGCAACGCCCGGTCGGCGGCCCACCCCGTGTCGACGATCTGCGCGGAGGAGCCAGCGTGCGAGTCCTTCCCGGAGCCGAACCGTTCGCCCAGGACGGTTCGCGCACGGGCGTGCTCGTCTGCCACGGGTTCACGTCCACGCCGCAGAGCATGCGCCCGCTGGCGCGCCACCTGGCGGACGCCGGCTACACCGTGCGCCTTCCCCGGCTGCCCGGCCACGGCACCACGTGGCAGGACCTCAACCGCACCACGTGGTGGGACTGGTACACCGCGCTGGACAGCACGTTCGCCGAGCTGCGAAACCGGTGCGACCGGGTCGCGGTCGTGGGCCTGTCCATGGGCGGCACCCTGGCCACCCGCCTGGCGGAGGAGCACGGACGGGGGGTGGCCGGGCTGGTGCTGATCAACCCGGCATACCTCGTGCGCGACTGGCGCCTGCCCGCGCTGCCGGTGCTGCAGCACGTCCTGCCGTCGGTGCCCGGCATCGCCGGCGACATCCTGCGCCAGGACGGCGAGCGCGAGCTGGCCTACGACCGGGTGCCGCTGAAGGCGCTGCGCTCACAGACCGAGCTGTGGCGGGTCGTGGTGCGCGACCTGCCGCGGGTCACCCAGCCGGTGCTGTTGCTGCGGTCGGCGACCGACAACGTCGTGCCGGCGCAGAGCTCGCAGCTGCTGCTCTCCCGGATCTCCAGCCGGGACGTCACCGAGATCATCCTGGAGCGCTCCGCCCACGTCGCCACGCTCGACCACGACGCCGAACTGGTCCTCGGCGAGGCGGAGAAGTTCATCGAGCGGGTCGTCGGAGGTGGGCGATGACCGAGATCCCGGGCGACGACCACCGCGACGACCGCACCCCCGGAGTGCCCGAGCCGGGCACCGGCGACGTCGGTCACGAGGCCCACCGCCCGAACGACCTGGACGCGCAGTTCGCCGAGATCGTCGCGCACTGGAACGACCCGACGGCCGAGCCGCCGGCGGCCGACCGCGGCTCTCCGGGCACCAGCGCGGGCGGCGACGGCGCGGGTGACGGCGCCGGCGATGGCGTTACGGGGGTGAACCCGCCGCCGTACATCGCCCGTATCCCGCCCGCCCGACGGGAGCCCCCGGCCGCCCCGGCACCGGACTCCACGCCGGACCCGCCGCTCGAGCCGCCGCTCGAGCCGGCTTGGCGCGGCTACGAGGTGGACGACGAGGAGGAGCACTTCGTGCCGCCGCCTCCCCGGCCGCTGCCGGCCGGTGACCTGTCCTTCTGGGGGATCCTCGTCGGCCTGCTCGGCGGACCGCTGCTGTTGCTCTACCTGGCCTTCTTCGACCGGTCCGCCGGCAGCCTGTGGGTGGCGGCCGGGCTGGCCCTGACCATCGGCGGGTTCGCGCTGCTGGTGGCGCGCCAGCCGCGGCGGCGCGACGAAGACGACGACGACACGGGCGCCCAGGTGTGACTCAGCAGGTCTGACTTCAGCGGGGTCACCGGGTAACGGCCCGACACCCGAGAAGTGCACCGCTCGGTTCCTTTCCCGCCACCGTGCGGCGAGCGCCCCGAAGAAGCGCACCGCCCGGTCACTTCTCCGTGGCTGGCTCCCCGGACGGTGCGAGCTGGTGGGCGTCGCGGAGCGACAGCGCGCCGAAGACCACCAGCACCAGCCCGCCGGCGGCACCGGACACCGCGCTCGGCAGCACCGGACTGACCGCGCCCAGCACAGCCGCCAGCAGGGCGACCAGCACGAGCAGGGCGCCGGCGACCCGCAGGGACGGGATCCGGAACAGCGTGGCCAGCGGCCAGAAGTGGGTCCCGACCACCAGCAGGATCCACGCGCTGATGTCGTCCCCGCGTCCGAGCGCCCCGAGCAGCACCACGCCCGCCACGATGGCGACGACCTCCGCCAGGACGGCCCAGCCGTAGCGGCGGCGTCCGGCCGGATCCGCCATCGCGGAACCGTCCGCGGGACCACGGACCAGTCGGACGACGGCGCCCGCGGCGAGCAGGGCCCCGAGCACCGAACCGACCAGCAGCGGGATCTCCCACCCCGCAGGTGGCCCCTCCTGGGCCCACCCGAACCACGCGAACCCGGCCACGCCGAGCACGAGCGCATTGCTCGCCAGGTCCCGGCGCGTGGCGGACGGCGTGCCGACCCGTGCGGCGTCGCCAGTGACCATGCGGACGTCCCCTCCCCCGTGTGTCATCCCCGACAGTCAATCGTCGGGGGCGCCGAGGGTCAAGGCTCCGGCGTCGTCTCGGCCGGCGGCGCCCGCGAGCCGCTCAGCCGGCCGCGAGCCGATCGGTGTCCACGTCGGTCGAGGTGACCTCGTCCCGCGCCGGCACGATGCCCCCGGAGAAGTCCGGCCAGGCCCGGCTGAGCACGTCCGGCCCGACGTCGGCGCTCAGGGCCGCCACGGGCAGGCCCTCGGAGGCGCTCAGCCGCCCGACCTCCTCCCGCAACCGGCCGAGCTCCGCGGCAGCGTCGGCGGCGGCCGCGGTGAGGTGGGCGCCGACGACCAGGCACGGCGGGTGACCGGGCAGGCGCAGGCGCGTGACGGCATACCCGTTGCGCGGGTGCGACAGCGGCAGGTGCCGCTCGTCGAGGACGTCCACGCGCAGGGAGGCGAGGATGGTGCACCCGCCGCTGCGTCGGTGCGGACCGCCGCTCCACATCAGGTCGAGGTGGTCGGCGAAGCCGGCGATCCGGTGGCCGGCGAACGGGTGGGCCGGCACGCGGTGCAGGACGAGCACGTCGGGCGCGAGGGAGCTCAGCGTGGCCCGGGCGGCCGCACGCTCCTGCCGGCCCGCACCCCAGCGGTATGCCGCCACGTTGAGTCGGGTGCTCACGCGGACTCTCCTGCCCGCTGCGGGAGATCTGCCTCGGCCTGCGCCGCGGTCCGGGCGAGGTCGGCGGCCCCGATGAGCCCGGCGTCATTGCCCAGCGCCGCGGCGACGATCTGCGCCGCCGGTCGGTAGCCGCGGCCGGTCAGCTGCCGCTCGAAGCCGGCGCGTGCGGGGCCGAGCAGGAGGTCGCCGGCGGCGCTGACTCCGCCGCCGATGACAAAGGTGCCCGGGTCGAAGGCGGCGGCAAGGTTGGCCAGGCCGACGCCCAGCCAGTCGCCGATCTCGGCGAGCAGCTCGCGTGCCAGCTGGTCCCCCTCGCGAGCGGCCTGCGTGATGAGCGGACCGGTGAGGTCCTCGAGCCGACCCGAGACCCGGGCGTGCAGGTCTGCGGCAGTCGGCGACTGCGCCTGCACGAGCGTGCGGGCCTCGCGGACGAGCGCGTTGCCGCTGGCGTACTGCTCCCAGCAGCCGCGGTTGCCACACTCGCACCGCAGCCCCTCGGGGACGACCTGCATGTGGCCGTACTCCCCCGCCATGCCGAACCGCCCGCGCTGGACGGCGCCGTCGACCAGCAGGCCGCCGCCGATGCCGGTGCCGAGCGTCACCATCATCACGTGGCTCTCGCCGCGGGCGGCACCGAAGCGCCATTCGGCCCAGACGGCCGCGTTGGCATCGTTGTCGACCCACACCGGGATGCCGAGCCGGGCGCTGAGCGCCGCCTTGAGCGGCTCGTGCCGCCAGGACAGGTGGGGGGCGAACACCACCGTGGCGCGGTCGGCGGAGACGAACCCGGCCGCGCCGATCCCGATCGCACTGACCTGCTCGGCCCCAGCGAGCTCCATGAGGTCGTGGACGACGTCGACGATGGCCTGCTCGACGACGGTGGGGTGGGTGGAACGGTGCGGGGTGTCCCGGCGCGCCCGGTGCGAGATGACGCCCGCGGTGTCGACCAGGCCGCCAGAGATCTTGGTGCCACCGATGTCGATGCCCACCGCCACGGGTGCACTCACGAACCCACTCCTTCCGCTGCCAGTGCGGCGGCGCCGATGATCCCGGCGGAATTGCCGAGGGTGGCCAGCGCGAACCGGGCCTCCGGTCGGTGACCCCGCCCGGTCAGCTGCCGACGGAACGCCGCGCGGGCCGGCTCCAGCAGCAGCTCACCGGCCTCGCTGACGCCACCGCCGAGCACGATGAGCTCCGGGTCGAGGATCGCCGCCACCGAGGCAGCGCCCTCCCCCACCCACCGGCCCAGGTCGGCCAACAGCTCACCCGCGGCCGCGTCGCCCTGCTCGGCGAGCGCGGTGATGTCGATGCCGCGGAGCCGGTCCGGCTCGCCGCCGCAGGCGTCGCTCAGGGCGGCCGCGTGCGGGCTGCCCGAGTGGATGAGGTCACGGGCCTCCCGCATGAGCGCGCTGCCGCTGGCATACATCTCCCAGCAGCCGCGGTTGCCGCACCCGCACCGGATGCCGTCCGGGACCACCCGCATGTGCCCCAGCTCGGCGGCCACGCCCCAGGCTCCACGCAGGAGCCGACCGTCGATGACGACCCCGCCACCGACGCCGGTGCCGAGCGTGAGGAAGACCATGTCGTCGACGTCGCGGGCCGGGCCGAAGCGGAACTCGCCCCAGGCCGCGGCGTTGGCGTCGTTCTCGATGATCACAGGCACCTCGAGCACCGACTCCAGCCGGAGCTTCATCGGCTCGTCCCGCCAGGCGAGGTTGGGGGCGAAGAGCACCGTGGCACCGCTCTTGTCGATGAAGCCGGCGCAGGCGACCCCCACCGCGGCCACGTCGTGCTCCCGGGACAGCTCGCCGACGAGGTCCGCGGCCGCCGCGGCGATGGCGTCCGGGTCCTGCGCCGGCGTCTGCCGTCGGCCGGTGGCCAGAACCTGCCCCTTCTCGTCGACGAGACCGCCACCGATCTTCGTGCCACCGATGTCCAGGCCGATCGTCACCGTCATGTCCCGTCCTCCTCGGTCGCCTCCGGGGCCGTGCGTCGCTGCTCGGCGAGGTCGTGCAGCGCCGTCGCCGCCATCGCCACGAAATCCGCCACCCGGTCCAGTGTCTCCGGGCGCACGGCCCGCAGCAGGGCGATGCCCTGGCAGATCGGGCAGAGCCGGCAGGCGCTCGCCTCACCCGCGCGGTGGCAGGCGCAGTCGCACCCAGCGGCTCCAGGCTGGCCGCCCTGCTGCTCCCCGCCGCCGCCCTGCTCCCCGTCGCCGGAGCCGTCAGTCGCGGCAGTGGCGTCGCCCGAGCCGTCGCCGTCCACGGGCGCGGTCCGGTGCGCGCCGCTCCAACCGCTGAGCGAGGCCACCAGCCGGGCGGCCTCCTCGGCCACGGTGCCGACCGGTTCGTCGCGCTGTTCGCCCTCACTCATGGCGTGCCCCTCGCGTCCCTCGCCTCCACGCGCGAGGCCTCAGCTCTCGGCACGCTTCTTGAGCTCCTTCAGAGCGGTGTCCACGATGACCTTCTCCGCCTTGCGCTTGAGCACGCCGAGCATCGGGATCTTCACGTCGACGGTCAGCCGGTAGGCCACGTGGGTGCTCTCCCCGCGCGCCGAGAGGGTGTAGGCCCCGTCGAGGGCCTTGAGCACCTGGGCGCTCACGAGCGACCAGGAGACCGTGCCGGTGCCCTGCTCGTCCACGAGCCAGGTGTAGTCGAGCACGTAGGTGTCCTTGATCGCGCCGGCGTCCAGGGTGAACCGCACCTGGTCGGCCCAGCCGTCACCATCCTCGGAGAGCACCTCGGCCTCCTTGACGTCACCGGCCCACGCCGGGTAGTGCGGGAAGTCGGCGATGACGTCGAGCACGACCCCGGGCGGCGCCTCGATCACGATGCTGGACTCGGTGCGGTCGGCCATGCGCCGAAGGGTACAGGCGACGCCGCAGGTCACGACCGGGTGACATCCGTCGCGGCAGGTTCCGCAGACACCTCCGCTCGGTATGGTGCGGAGGTACCGCGCCGGCCCCCGACCGGCCACGCGGACGATCTGGCTGTCAGTTCCAGGAGGCGTTCTTGAAGCACATTGCCGTCCCGCCGGTCGTGCCCGCGACCGACGAAGGCAGCCTGGCCGACCTCCCCCGCGACCACGCGGCGCGAGAGCCCGGGAAGGTGCTGCTCTCGCGACGGTCCGGTGAGGGCTGGGAGGACGTCACCGCGGCACAGTTCCTGGGCGAGGTGCGAGCCCTGGCCAAGGGACTCGTCGCTGCCGGCATCGGCGTCGGTGACCCCGTCGCCATCATGAGCAGGACGCGCTACGAGTGGACCCTGGCCGACTTCGCGATCTGGACCGCGGGGGCCGTGGCCGTCCCGATCTACGAGACCTCCTCCGCCGACCAGGTGCAGTGGATCATCGGCGACTCCGAGACCGTCGCGGCCATCGTCGAGACGCCCGCGCACGCCGCCGTGCTGTCCGAGGTGCGCACGCAGCTGCCCACCCTGCGCGACGTCTGGCAGATCGACTCCGGCGGGCTGGACGAGCTGGTCACGGCCGGCCAGGAGGTCACCGACGACGACCTCGACGCGCGCACCGTCGACCGGCACCGCCACGACACCGCCACGATCATCTACACCTCCGGCACGACCGGCCGACCGAAGGGCTGCCAGCTCACCCACGACAACTTCATGGCGTTGTCGGAGAACACCATCCAGCGGCTCGGCTCCGTGGTCAGCGCGGAGGGCGCCTCCACCCTGCTGTTCCTGCCACTCGCGCACGTCTTCGCCCGCTTCATCGAGGTGCTGTGCGTGGCTGCCGGCGCCCGGATGGGGCACACCGCCGACATCAAGCGGCTGCTCGACGACCTGGCCACCTTCAAGCCGACCTTCGTGCTGGCCGTGCCGCGGGTGTTCGAGAAGATCTACAACTCCGCCGAGCAGAAGGCCGAGGGTGAGGGCAAGGGCCGCATCTTCCGGCTGGCAGCCGACACGGCAGTCAGCTACAGCCGGGCGCAGGACGAGGGCTCGCCCGGACCGCTGCTGCGGGCCAAGCACGCGGTCTTCGACAAGCTCGTCTACCGCAAGCTGCGCGCCGCGATGGGCGGCGCGGTGCAGTACGCCGTCTCCGGCGGCGCCCCGCTCGGTCCCCGGCTCGGGCACTTCTTCCGGGGCATCGGCATCACCGTCCTGGAGGGGTACGGGCTCACCGAGACGACCGCCCCGGCCACCGTCAACACCCCCGAGCTGATCAAGATCGGCACTGTGGGGCCGCCGCTGCCCGGGGTGGCCGTGCGCATCGACGACGACGGCGAGATCCTCATCAAGGGCAACAACGTCTTCACCGGCTACCACCACAACCCGGAGGCGACCGCCGAGGCCGTCGTGGACGGGTGGTTCCGCACCGGCGACCTCGGCGAGCTGGACGAGGACGGCTACCTGCGGATCACCGGACGCAAGAAGGAGCTGCTCGTCACCGCCGGCGGCAAGAACGTCGCCCCCGCGGTGCTCGAGGACCGGATCCGGGCCCACCCGCTGGTCTCGCAGTGCATGGTCGTCGGCGACCAGCGGCCGTTCATCGCCGCCCTCATCACGCTCGACGAGGAGATGCTGCCGACGTGGGCGGCGAACAACGGCGTGGAGGGGCTGACCGCGCAGGAGGCGATCCGCAACGAGGTGGTCCTCACCGAGGTGCAGCGCGCGGTCGACGACGCGAACAAGGCGGTCAGCCGCGCCGAGTCGATCCGCAAGTTCGTCGTCCTGCCCGGCGACTTCACCGAGGACAACGGCTACCTCACCCCCTCGATGAAGCTGCGCCGCAGCGTGGTCATGAAGGACTTCGCCGAGCACGTCGAGGGCCTGTATGCCGGGCACCTACCGACCGGGAGCCAGCCCACCCGCCGCTGAGGGCCGGCTCAGGAGACCGTCAGCGCTGCAGCTGCTGCCAGCTGTGGGCCTGGGCGATCCGCCACGGCGGGCTCGGGTGGCTGGCGAACCACCAGGTCTGCCACCAGGCCGGCGTGAGGTCGCTGAGGTTCGTCACGGCGAGGTCGCGTTGCATCTGCACGAACGCCGGCACGTCGTGCGTGGCTTGGAGCGCCCGCACGTCCGCGGTCGCCTCGATCTTGCGGCTGACCGCCATCGACAACGGCGCCACCACATAGGGCGCCGTCGCCGCGATGGCCAGCACCAGGGCACAGGTGCGGGCGACGGCCGCGGGTCGCCGGCTGGTGGGCACGAACCACCGTCGGCCACGGCGGGTGCTCAGCAGCAGTCCGAGCGCGAGGACTCCGGTGAGGGCGCCGGCTGCACCGATCGCCGTCCCCCGCGCGACGTCGTGGTCCTCCACGTGGCCCAGCTCGTGCGCGACGATCGCGAGCACCTCCCCCTGCCGCTGCCCGGCGCGGTGCAGCACGGTGTCGTCGATGACGACCCGCCGGGTGGCGCCGAGGCCGGAGACGTGGGCGTTCTCACCGGTGGTACGCCGGGACGCGTCGGCGACGACGACGTTGATGGGGCCGAGCCCGTCCCGGTGGGCCAGCTCCTGGATGGCGGTGGTGAGCGGTCCCCGGGGCAGCGGTCGGAACGTGTTGAACGCGGGCTCGACGAGCACGGGGTAGGCAGCGGACCCGAGCACGGTCAGGACGGCGGCCGCGACGGCCGCGGCGAAGGGCCAGCGCCGGGGCACCCGGCGCACCAGCCAGAAGAGCACGAGGACCCCGACCACGGCGACCCCGGTCGACATCACCCAGCTGACCGCCTGGTCGCGGGCCCACCCGGCCCAGCCCTGCCTGGAGATGCCGAAGTCCCGCAGCACCTGCTGCTCGTGGATCGCGGTCGGCGCGGTGACCACCCACTGGACCAGCGCGATCACGACGACCGTGGCCACGACCGTGGGCCAGCGCCACCGAGTCGCGGCTCCGTCGCGGCCCGCCCGGCGTCCGGCCAGCCACAGCGCCACCCAGGGCACCAGCACGTGCAGGACGAGCCCGACATACGGCCAGGGGCCGAGCCGACCGCGGAAATCGGCGGCGCGGGCGATCTGCCCGGGCGTGAAGGACGTGTGCACGTCCGGCCGGACCGGCGGTGCGCCGGCGCCGAGCGGGTGCCAGGGGGTGAGGAGGTAGACGACGACGGCGAAGCCGGCCGCGCTGAGCGCGGTCGCCACCCCGAGCGCCCGCAGGGACGGTCGCACCGCGACGGTGGCCGGCAGGGACCGGTTCATGCCCCCTGCCTCGCCAGGTCGTCCAGCCAGGTGACCCAGTCGCCGACCAGCCGCTGCTGGGGGACGCCCAGGACGCGGATGGCGGCGCCCGCGGCCCGGGTGTCGGCGTCGTCGGCGCCCGGCTGCGCCGCCGCGCGGTAGTAGGCGACGAGCTGGTCCCTGCCGAACCGGTCCGCCAGGTAGCGGCAGTAGAGCCACGCCTCGTGGTAGGCGCGGGTGGCCGTCGCGGTCGAGTCCTCGAACATCGCCCGGTCCGGCAGCGCCGTGGGGCCCACGCCCGCCCGGACACGCTGCAGCACATCGGGGGCGACCTGCCCGGTCGGCACGGGCACCGTCGACCAGGCGACGTACTCGGCGAAGCCCTCGGACAGCCACAGCGGCACGTCTGCGGTGGTCGTGGCCCGGGTGGCGACGTGGGTGACCTCGTGCAGGACGACGACGCGCCGGCCGTCCGGCCGGAGCTCGGCATAGGCGTCGGGGTTGACGACGACCTCGTCCGCGGCCGCCGGCACACCGGTCGCCACGGGACCGACGGTGACCGCCGCCACGTCGGCGACCCCCCGGCGCGCCGAGCCGGTCCCGAGCCCCGAGAGCGTGCGGAAGTCGGCGACGGAGTTCGGCACGACCACCACCACGTGACCGGACCAGCCATCGTCCCAGACCGAGGAGACGGCGTCGACGGCCTGCTGGGTGAGCCGCTGGTAGGCCTGCAGCTCCTTCTGGGCGACGTTGCCGGCCACCAGCACCCGGTCGCCAGCGGCCACCTGCAGGTGGGGCAGCTGCCAGACCTGCCGCCGGCCCGGTCCCTCCGCCACGCCGACGATGCCCCACCGCTGCCCGGGCGCCGACGGGGGCTGCACGGTGAGGACCTGGGTGAATGTCCGGGTGCCCGTCCAGTAGCCGGCGAGGGAGAAGCGGCCCTCCACCCGGACGCGGTCCGTGGCGGAGACCGGTCCGACGGAGGTGTAGCCGAAATCGGTGACCGGCAGGCGGCGCAGGTTCGTGAAGGCCTGGGCCTGCGCCGACCGCAGCGCCGGGGATGCCTGTGCGCCCAGCGTCGCGATCCATGCCCCGGCGTCGCCGTCGGCGAGCGCCTGTGCGCGGCGGTCGAGCAGCCGGCGCAGTCCCGCCTCGTCGTTCGCGCGACCCGCGGTCGCCCCGGTCGCGAGTCGGGGCGAGGAGGCAGCTGCGGTGTCACTCCTCGTCGATGCCGGCGAGGGAGCCGTGGAGGGCCGTGCGGAGGCACCGGAGGCGGCCCGCGCCGACGAGCTGGCCGGGGAACCCGAGGGAGTGCTCGTGGTCGTCGCGCCCGAGCACCCGGCCGCGACCAGCGCCACCGCGAAGGCGGCGCCGGCCAGCGCCCTCCGCGGCCCCCACGGCCGCTGGCCCCGTGCCGGTGCGCCACGGCGGACACGGCGAGCGGCGAGCACGCCTCATCGTATGGCGGCTGGCGGGTCACGGCGCCGCACGCCGGTCAGCTCGTGGTCAGCTCGTGGTCAGCTCACGGCCCGGTAAGCGCCCCATGGTTCGCGCCGGGCGCGCAACCCGTCCGCCTCCTGCGTCTCGACGAGCCCGGCACGGACGAACACCCCCACCGCGGCCCGCTCGTTCGCGTCCAGCGGCAGCTCCGCCGGCGCCGGCTCCGGCAGGGGCGCCGGTCCCGCGAGCAGGGCCGTGACCATGCACTCCTGGCATCGCTGCCCCCGCACGGGGCATGACTGGCAGTCGATGAGCATCTGGCCCTCCTCCTGACCTTGGGAAGGACCCGACGTCAGGCCGGGCCCACTGCTCCGGCCGCGTGGCGCGACCGCGTGACGGGAACGCTAGGTGGGGGGTCCGACACACAGGATCCGACAACGGGAGGGACGAGCGTGTCGTGCGTGTCGTGCGGGGCCTGTCGGACCGGCCCCCTAACGTCACGGTCATGCACTCGGCGCAGGGACGGCTCGTCCAGGGGACGCTCGACGAGCTCGGCACGCCCCTGCACGACCTCACCTTCGTCGTCGTCGACCTCGAGACGACCGGCGGCAGCCCGGCCGGTGCCCACATCACCGAGGTGGGGGCGGTCAAGGTGCGCGCCGGTGAGGTGCTCGGCGAGTTCCAGACGCTCGTGCGCCCGTCCGAGCCGATCCCGGCGTTCATCTCCGTGTTGACCGGCATCACCAACCAGATGGTCGCCGACTCGCCGCGGATCGACACGGTGCTGCCGGCCTTCCTGGAGTTCGCCAGGGGCTCCGTGCTCGTGGCCCACAACGCGCCCTTCGACATCAGCTTCCTCAAGGCCGCCGCCGCCCAGACCGGGCACGAGTGGCCCGGGCAGCGGGTGGTCGACACGGCGCAGCTGGCGCGGCAGCTGGTGACGCGCGACGAGGCCCCGAACCGCAAGCTGGCCACCTTGGCCCGGCTGTTCGGGGCCGCCACGACCCCCGACCACCGCGCCCTGCACGACGCCCGCGCGACCGTCGACGTGCTGCACGCGATGCTGGCGCGGGTCGGCAACCTGGGGGTGACCACCTTCGAGGAGCTGGCGAGCTACTCCGCCAAGGTCACCCCGGCGCAGCGGCGCAAGCGCTTCCTCGCCGATGGACTGCCCTCCGCCCCGGGCGTCTACATCTTCAAGGACGGGCAGGGCCGGCCGCTCTACGTCGGCACCTCCCAGGACATCCGCCGCCGGGTCCGCACCTACTTCACCGCCAGCGAGCAGCGCACGCGCATGGCCGAGATGGTCGGCCTCGCCGAGAGCATCACCCCGATCGTGTGCCAGACCCCGCTGGAGGCGGAGGTGCGCGAGCTGCGTCTCATCGCCGAGCACCAGCCGCGCTACAACCGCCGGTCCCGCCGCCCCGACCGGATGCCGTGGGTGAAGCTGACCGCCGAGCCGTTCCCCCGGCTGTCCATCGTGCGGGAGGTCCGCGGCGACGGGGCGCGCTACGTCGGCCCGTTCTCCTCCCGCGCTGCCGCGGAGGCCGCAGTGGCCGCCGTGCACGAGGTGCTCCCGCTGCGCCAGTGCACCCAGCGGCTCAGCCTGCGCGGCGACGCCAGCGCGTGCGTGCTGGCGGAGATGGGCCGGTGCGGCGCACCCTGCACCGGCCGGCAGACGGTGGAGGAGTATGCCCGTGTGGCCGAGCAGGCGGCTGCTGCCCTGGCCGGGGACGCGCGGCCCATCGTGCGCGCCCTGCGGGCGCGGATGGAGCTGCTCTCGGCGCAGGAGCGCTACGAGGACGCCGCCGCGGTCCGCGACCGGATGATCCAACTGGTCCGCGCCGCTGCTCGGGCGCAGCGACTGGCGCCCCTCGCTGCCTCCCCCGAGCTCGTGGCCGCGCGGCGCACCGCGGAGCGGGGCTGGGAGCTGGTGTGCGTGCGCCACGGCCGGCTGGCCGGCACGTCGGTCACTCCCCCGGGAGCCGACCCGATGCCGGCGATCGACGCGCTCGTGGCCGCGGCGGAGGTCGTGCCGGCACCGGCGGGTCCCGCCCCGGCCGCCTCCCCGGAGGAGACGGAGAAGCTGCTGCGCTGGCTCGAGGCGCCCGGGGTGCGGATCGTGTCCCTCGAGGGCGAGTGGACGTGCCCCCTGCACGGTGCCGGCGGCGCGCGCGACCGGCTCGAGCCGCTGGTGGCGGCGGCACGCGACGTGGTGGGCTTCGACGAGCCGCGGCACGCCCGCACCCTGCACCAGCCCCCGGGGGCCGTGCTGTCCGCGACGGGATGACCAGCGCCCTCCCGCTGGTCGTCACCGGGGCGGTGCTGTTGTCCGCGCTCGCCCACGCCGGGTGGAACGCCATCGCCCACGCGATCGAGGACAAGCTCACCGGCTTCGTGCTGCTGGGCCTGGGAGCTGCGGCCTGCGCCGTCGTGGTCCTGCTCGTCGCGCCGGCACCGGCTCGGGCGAGCTGGCCGTTCCTTGCCGGGTCGGCCGCCACCCACGTCGTCTACAACGTCCTGCTCATGACGGCCTACCGGCTGGGCGACTTCGGTCAGGTCTACCCCCTCGCCCGCGGGACGTCACCGCTGGTCGTCACGCTGCTGGCCGCGGTCTTCGTGGCCGAGGTGCCGACCCCGTGGGCGCTGGCCGGCATCGTGGTCGTGTCCACCGGCCTCGCCACCCTGGCGTTCCTCGGCGGTGGGGGCCGAGCCGGACGGCCGGCGCTGGTCGCGGCGGTGGCGACCGGGCTGGTGATCGCCGGCTACACGACCGTGGACGGGATCGGTGTGCGCCTGTCCGGCTCCCCCGCGGGCTATGCCGGGTGGCTGATGTTCCTCAACTCTCTGGCCGTGCCCGCCTACGCCGCGGCGCGGTGGCGCGCGAGCCTGCTGGAGCGGCTCCGCCCGCACCTGTGGCGCGGGCTCGCCGGCGGTGTGCTCAGCGTGGGTGCCTACGCTCTGGTGCTGTGGGCCCAGACGCGAGGTGCCCTCGGGGCGGTGGCCGCCCTGCGCGAGTCGAGCGTCGTCGTCGGTGCTGTCATCGGCACCGTGGTCTTCCGCGAACGGTTCGGTTCCGCCCGGATCGTCGGGTCGGTCCTGGTGGCCACGGGCATCGTGCTGCTCGCGGTCGGTTGAGCGCGCAGGACGACCAGGGCTGGGAGGCGGGCGTGCCCGGCATACCGGAGGGTGTGGGGCGCACCGGCTAGGGTGACGAGCGTGATTTCCGCCATCGTCCTGATCAAGTGCGAGGTCGCGCGCATCCCGGAGGCCGCAGAGGCCATCGCCGAGATCGAGGGGGTGAGCGAGGTCTACTCCGTGACCGGGGACGCCGACCTCATCGCGATCGCCCGGGTGCGGCGCCACGAGGACTTCGCCGACGTGATCGCCGATCGGCTCAACAAGGTGGACGGCGTGCTCGACACGCAGACGCACATCGCGTTCCGGACCTACTCCAAGCACGACCTCGACGCGGCCTTCAGCCTCGGGCTCGACGACGCCTGATCCCGCGCGGCGCCGGAAGCCCTCTCCGGTCGGGAGGGGTCAGCCCAGCCGGGAGGTCGTGTCGACCCAGTGGGAGAGCACCTTCCCCGCGGCTCCGGAGTCGATGGCCTCCTCGGCCCGGTCCATCCCCTCGCGCACGTGCTGCACGAACGGGCCGTGACCCCGGCCACGGTCGGGACGGGTGAGGGCCAGGGCCACGCCCGCGTTGAGCACGACGGCGTCACGCACCGGACCCCGCTCACCGGCCAGCAGCGCCCGCACCACACCGGCGTTGTGCGCCGCATCGGCCCCCCGCAGGCTCGACAGGGGGTGCCGCTCCAACCCCACCTCGGCCGGGTCGAGCGTGTGCTCCTGGATCTCGCCCGCCCGCACCCACCACACCGACGAGGTCGTCGACACGGTCAGCTCATCGAGGCCGTCGTCGCCCCGGAAGACCGCCGCATCCCGGCCCCGCTCGGCGAACACGCCGGCCATCAGGGGCGCCATCCGCGCGTCGGCCACGCCGACGGCGGCGTAGGTGGGCTGTGCCGGGTTGGTCAGGGGGCCGAGGAAGTTGAAGGCCGTCCCGATCCCGAGGTCGCGACGTGCCGCGGCGGTGTGGCGGAAGGAGGGGTGGAACACCTGCGCGAAGCAGAAGGTGATGCCGCACGCCTGCACCACCTGCTGGACCGCCTCTGCGGACAGCCGCAGGTTGACCCCGAGGGCCTCGAGCACGTCCGCCGAGCCGGAGGACGAGGAGGCCGCCCGGTTGCCGTGCTTGACGATGCGGACCCCGGCCGCCGCCGAGACGATGGAGGCCATCGTGGAGATGTTCACGGTGTGGGCGCGGTCGCCCCCGGTGCCCACGATGTCCAGGCTCGGTCCGTCGACGGTGATGGGGGTGGAGTGCGCGAGCATGGCGTCCGCCAGGCCCCGCATCTCCTCGACGGTCTCCCCCTTGGCCCGCAAGGCCACGAGCAGGGCCGCGACCTGCACCGGCGAGGCCTCACCGCGCATGATCTGGTCCATCGCCCAGCCCGCCTCCGCGGTGGACAGGTCCCGCCGGTCCAGCAGCGAGGTCAGCAGCGCCGGCCAGGTGACCAGCTCCCCCTCGACGGAGGACACCGCGCTCAGTCGTCCGCGCGGGTCGCACGCTCCCGCGCCACCTGGGCCACCGCCGTGCTGAGCGCCAGCGGGTCGAGCGGGTGCGGGACGGCCATGTCGGCCTGCGACCACGCCGCGAGCCACCCGTCCTGCGGACGACCGGTCAGGACGACCACCGGCGGGCAGCGGTAGATCTCGCTCTTCAGCTGCCGGCACAGGCCCATGCCGCCCACGGGCGTGGCCTCGCCGTCGAGGATGAGCAGGTCGAACCGGCCTGCGTCCACCGCTTCGATCACCGCCGGAGCCGTCGCGCACTCGTGCCACGACTCGATCTCCACGTCGCGCGCGGGCCGGCGCCCCACGCCGAGCCGGACCGCGTCACGCGTGGTGATGTCGTCGCTGTAGAGCAGGACCTTCACGCGGTGGATCGCGCCTCCGCCGCCGCTTCCGGACGTCGTGTTCGAGGCCGGTGCAGCGGGCGCGATGTGGTGGGAGGCGGTCATGGCGACGATCGTACCGGTGGGACCCCGAACCCCTTTGCGCCCCATCGGGGGGTCGGGGGCACAACCGGGTGCGCTTGGGGCCATAATGGCGCCCGTGGCGACCGCATCAGCAGCAACAGGGCCGGCCGGACCGGCCCCCCGCACCATCCCCGGGCACGGTCCGGTGACGCGACCGAACATGGCGTCGGTCGGCACGATCGTGTGGCTCGCGAGTGAGTTGATGTTCTTCGCGGGCTTGTTCGCGATGTACTTCACGATCCGCTCGGTGAACCCCGACCTGTGGGCCAACCACACGGCCAAGCTGGCGGTGCCCTACGCGACCGGCAACACGCTGATCCTGGTGATCTCCTCGGTCTGGTGCCAGTGGGGCGTCTTCAAGGCCGAGCAGGGCCAGGTGGCGCGCACCGGCCCCGTCTGGGACTTCATGCGCTGGGGCATGCGTGAGTGGTACGTCCTCACCTACATCTTCGGCGCGATCTTCGTCTCCGGGCAGATCAAGGAGTACGCCGACATGATCCACGAGGGGATCACCATCTCCTCGGACGGATACGGCTCGGTCTTCTACCTCACGACCGGCTTCCACGCCCTGCACGTCACCGGCGGCCTGATCGCCTTCCTCCTCATCATCGGCCGCAGTTTCACGTCGCGGCGCTACACGCACGCGCAGGCGACGGGTGCGGTGGTCACCTCCTACTACTGGCACTTCGTCGACGTGGTCTGGATCGGCCTGTACTCGGTCATCTACCTGCTGCAGTGAGGTCTGCCCGCTGCCGCACGGTGCCGGTGAGCACCGCCCTCGTCCCCCTCATCCCCAACGACAGGACCGCACCGTGAAAGCCCTTGCCGCCCGCCGCCGTCACCCGGCTGCGATCGTCATCCTGCTGTTCCTGGGGCTGGTCGCCACCGGCGGCCTGTATGCCGCGCTGTCCCCCAAGCCGGCCGAAGCGGCCAGTGCGAGCCAGAGCGACGTCCAGGCCGGGCACAAGCTGTTCCTCTCCAACTGCGCCAGCTGCCACGGTAAGAACGCGCAGGGTCGTTCGGACACGGGCGGCAAGATCATCGCCCCGTCGCTGGTCGGTGTGGGCGCCGCGTCCGTCGACTTCCAGGTCGGCACCGGTCGTATGCCGTTGACCGAGCCAGGTGTGCAGGCCGAGCGCAGCGGGGAGATCCGCTTCAACGACAAGCAGATCTCCCAGCTCGCCGCCTACGTGGCCTCCCTCGGCCCGGGCCCGGCGATCCCGGAGAAGAAGTACCTCTCCGGTGGCAACCCGGCACACGGCGGCGAGCTCTTCCGGGTCAACTGCGCGATGTGCCACAACTTCACCGGCGCTGGCGGCGCGCTCACCCGCGGCAAGCACGCGCCGAACCTCAGCAACGTCGAGCCGAAGCACATCTACGAGGCGATGGACACCGGTCCGCAGTCCATGCCCGTGTTCAACGACAACAACATCTCCCCGCAGAACAAGCGCGACATCATCGCCTACCTGCAGAACCTCAACAAGAACGAGAACCCCGGCGGTCTGACCCTGGGCCACATCGGCCCCGTCTCGGAGGGCCTGTTCGCCTGGACCTTCGGCATCGGCCTGCTGATCGGCTGTGCCGTGTGGCTCGGACGCAAGGCCGCCTGAGGTCATTGCGTCCCTGCGCCGCCCGTACAAGACTGACTGACTGATTCCCGATCTGACGCGACAGGAACCTTGCAGACCATGAACGACAACGCCAACCCGCCGCAGCGCCCGGACGGCGCCGCGGGCGACGGCGACGGACACCACGTCCTCCACGGGGCGACGCCGCCGGCACGTCTCGACGAGGGCCACGTCATCGGCTCCGGCGGGATCCCGGAGCGGTTCGAGAATCCGGGACTGCCGCCGCACGTCCACCGCATGTCCGACGTGGACCCGCGCGCCGCCCAGCGGGCGGAGCGGCAGGTCGCGACCCTGTTCACCCTGTCGATCCTCGGGACCATCGGCTTCATCGCGGCCTACTTCGCCATCCCCGAGGGCACCTACACCTACGTCCCCGGGATCGGCCACGCCAGCCTGCTGCACATCATGCTGGGCGTCACCCTCGGGATCGCCCTGCTCGGGATCGGCTTCGGTGCGGTGCACTGGGCCAAGACGCTCATGCCCGACGAGGAGGTCGTCGAGGAGCGCCACCCACAGCGTTCGCCGGACGAGAAGCGTGAGAGCACCGTCAACACGCTCTTCCAGGGCGCCGAGGCTGCCCAGATCACGCGGCGTCCGCTGATCAAGTACACCCTCGGCGGTGCGCTGGGCCTGTTCGCGCTCCCCTTCGCGGTGCAGTTCGTCGCCGGGCTCGGCCCGCTCCCCCACGACTGGCTGTCCACCTCGTACTGGAAGAAGGGCATGCGACTGGTCCGCGACCCGGAGATGACGCCGGTGAAGGCGACCGACGTGACCATCGGGTCGGCATACCACATCCTCCCCGAGGGCATCGAGAAGGCGGAGGACTTCCTGGAGCAGAAGACCAAGGCTGCCGTGCTGCTCATGCGACTCGACCCGAACGAGATCCACAGCACGAAGGAGAACGACTGGGGGTACCACGGCATCGTCGCCTACTCCCAGATCTGCACCCACGTCGGCTGCCCGGTGGGCCTCTACGAGCAGACCACCCACCACCTGCTGTGTCCCTGCCACCAGTCGACGTTCGACGTGACGCAGGACTGCAAGGTGATCTTCGGACCGGCCGGACGGCCGCTGCCGCAGCTGCCGATCACCGTTGACGCCGAGGGCTACCTCACGGCCGCCGACTCCTTCCGCGAAGCCGTCGGCCCGAGCTACTGGGAGCGCACATGAGCACCACAAGGATTCCGCAAGGCGCCGCAGGACTGCGCGCCCAGGACCGAGGCGACGTCTCCCCGAACCCCACGGTCAACCCCAAGCTCGCTGGGCTCGCGAGCTGGGTCGACGACCGCACCGGTGCGGCCAAGGGGATGCCGGCCCTGCTGAAGAAGGTCTTCCCCGACCACTGGTCGTTCATGCTCGGCGAGATCGCGATGTACTCGCTGATCATCCTGCTGCTGACCGGTACCTTCCTGTCCTTCTGGTTCGTGCCCAGCATGGGAGAGGTCGTCTACAACGGCTCCTACGTGCCGCTCAAGGGCGTCACGATGAGCGAGGCGTACCGCTCGACCCTGGACATCTCGTTCGACATCCGGGGCGGTCTGCTCATTCGGCAGATCCACCACTGGTCGGCGCTGCTGTTCGTCGTGTCGATCACCGTGCACATGTTCCGCGTGTTCTTCACCGGCGCGTTCCGCAAGCCGCGTGAGATCAACTGGGTCATCGGCGTCTCGCTGCTGTTCCTGTCGACGATGGAGGGCTTCGTCGGCTACTCCCTGCCGGACGACCTGCTCTCGGGCACCGGCCTGCGCATCGCCGAGGGCTTCATGCAGTCCATCCCGGTGCTCGGGTCCTACATCCCGTTCCTGCTGTTCGGTGGTCCGTTCCCGGGCGACGTGATCATCCCGCGGTTCTTCATCCTCCACGTCCTGATCATCCCGGCGCTGATCGTCGGGTTGTTCACGGCGCACATCCTGTTCGTGTTCGTCCACAAGCACACGCAGTACCCGGGCCCCGGTCGCACGAACAACAATGTCGTCGGCTACCCGTTCATGCCGGTCTACACGGCCAAGGCCGGTGGCTTCTTCTTCATGGTGTTCGGCGTGACGACGTTGATCGCGGCGATCGTCACGATCAACCCGATCTGGTCCTACGGACCCTACGACCCGACCGCCGTCAGTGCCGGGTCGCAGCCCGACTGGTACATGCTCTTTGCCGAGGGCGCGCTGCGGCTGATGCCCCCGGTGGAGTGGTCGTTCGCCGGCTTCACGCTGAGCCTGAACGTGCTGGTGCCGGGCGTCCTGCTGCTGGGGTTGCTGTTCACCATCGCCGGCATCTATCCGTTCCTGGAGAAGCACGTCACCGGTGACGAGCGTGAGCACCACCTGCTGGACCGTCCCCGCAACGCCCCGACCCGCACCGGCATCGGCGCCATGGCCATCACGTTCTACACGCTGCTCGTCGTCGGTGGCAGCAACGACATCATGGCCGTGAAGTTCCACCTGTCGATCGACGACATCACCAACACGATCCGGGTGCTGCTGCTCATCGGACCGCCGATCGCCTTCATCGTCACCAAGCGCGTCTGCCTGAGCCTGCAGCGCAAGGACCGCGAACTGGTCCTGCACGGGCGGGAGTCGGGCCGGATCAACCGCACCGCGGAGGGCCGCTTCTTCGAGGCGCACGAGCCGCTCACCGAGTATGAGCGTTGGCCGCTGGTCTCCTTCGAGGAGCAGGCGCCGCTCGAGCTGGAGAGCCTCGTCGACGAGAACGGCGTGCTGCGCCGCGGCGCGGGCAAGGACCGTATCCGCGAGCGACTGTCTCAGTTCTACTTCTCCGACCGGATCGCCCCGGTGACCCCCGCTGAGCTCGCTGCCGCCCACCACGACGGCGAGGCACACGAGGCGCTGCACCCGCACCCGGACTCCTGGGTCGGCCGCATGCACGGCGGCGCCGAGGAGCGTGCGCTGGACGACGCCTACACGCACCAGTCCGAAGTCGAAGTCGGTGGTGAGGGCGGCCCCCGCGAGCTCGAAGCCGGGGAGTCAGAGCGACACTGACCCTCGTCCTCTCCGCTGCCTCCGGCCCGGTTCGCCTCGTGGTGACCGGGCCGGACGCGTACCTGCCCCCGTCCGGAAGCAACCGACCATGAGTGGCGACGACCTGTTCCTCAGCGAGGACGAGTTCGAGGCCGCTGTCGCGGACGCCCTCGACGGCATCCCGCCGCAGCTCCTGCGGCTCGTGGACAACGTGGCCTTCTTCGTGGAGGACGAGGCCCCACCGGAGGACCCGGACCTGCTCGGCCTCTACGAGGGAACTCCCCTGACCGAGCGAGACCTGACGTGGGCGATGGGGTCACTGCCGGACCGCATCACGATCTTCCGTCGACCCACGCTGCGCCTGTGCCGCAGTCGGCACGAGGTGGTCGAGGAGGTGCGAATCACCGTGGTGCACGAGATTGCCCACCACTTTGGCATCGACGACGCACGGCTGCACGAGCTGGGGTGGGGCTGAACGGCGGACCGCTGCACACATGCAAGAGGGCCCGTTGCCTCCGAACGGATCACAGAGGCAACGGGCCCTCTCACGCGTGGCCGGCGAGCCTGGCCGGCCCCAGCTCAGCTCAGCGGCTCAGGACACCGAACAAGGCTCAGAGCGCGTGGTCGCCGCGGAAGTACTCGAACGTCCAGCCGATGGTGGCCAGGACCGCGAACGGGATCCCGAGGATCACCAGCCACCAGCCGACGGCCAGGCCGGCGAAGATCACGGCGCTGCTGGCGCCGAGGGCCAGCGGCCACCAGCTGTGCGGGCTGAAGAACCCGTAGTCGCCCTCGGCCTGCGCGATCTCGCCGTCGGGGTCGTCCTCCGGACGCGGCTCGAGCTTGCGGCCGGTCCAGAACATGTAGAACCCGATGAGGGCCGATAGCCCGCCAGCAAGGTACAACGCGATGAAACCGACCGGTTCGTACCAGTCGCCCCACATGCCATAGAGCGTGCCGACCACCGCGAAGAACACCGTCAGGCCGGCGAACACGCCCGTTTCGACCTTCATCGTCAGCGCCTCTCATCCTCGTTCCGACGGCGCGAATCCGTCGTCAGGCCGCCTTCGTGGTCCAGGTCCGGCTCCCCGAGCAGACTGTCCAAGGTGTTCTTGTCAGGAGTCGGCGAGTCGAGCTCCGCAACCTCCGGGTGGTGCAGGTCGAACGCCGGCCGCTCGGAGCGGATCCGCGGGATGGAGTCGAAGTTGTGCCGGGGCGGCGGCGACGAGGTCGCCCACTCCAGCGAGCCTCCGTAGCCCCACGGGTCGTCGCTCTCCACCAACGGTGCGTACTTCGCCGTCTTCCACAGGTTGTAGAACCACGGGATCATCGACGCACCCAAGATGAACGCACCGATCGTCGACACGTCGTTCATCCACTGGAACCCGTCCTCGGGCATGTAGTCAGCGTAGCGCCGCGGCATGCCGATGACACCGAGCCAGTGCTGAATGAGGAAGGTGGTGTGGAAGCCGATGAACAGCAGCCAGAAGTGGATCTTGCCGAGCCGCTCGTCGAGCATCTTGCCGGTGAGCTTGGGCCACCAGAAGTAGAAGCCGGCGAACATCGCGAACACCACCGTGCCGAACACGACGTAGTGGAAGTGCGCCACGACGAAGTAGGTGTCGGAGATGTGGAAGTCGAGCGCGGGACTGGACAGGATGACACCGGTGAGACCACCGAACAGGAAGGTCACCAGGAAGCCGAGCGACCACAGCATCGGCGTCTCGAAGCTGAGCGACCCGCGCCACATCGTGCCGACCCAGTTGAAGAACTTCATGCCGGTGGGCACCGCGATGAGCATGGTCATGACTGCGAAGAAGGGCAGCAGGACCTGACCGGTGGCGTACATGTGGTGCGCCCACACGCCGACCGACAGGGCCGCGATGGAGACGGTCGCCATCACCATGCCCTTGTAGCCGAACAGCGGCTTGCGGGAGAACACCGGGAAGATCTCGGTCACGATGCCGAAGAAGGGCAACGCGATGATGTAGACCTCCGGGTGTCCGAAGAACCAGAACAGGTGCTGCCAGAGCATGGCACCGCCGTTCGCGGGTTCGAAGATCTGACCGCCGAGGATCCGGTCGACGCCGAGCCCGAACAACGCCGCCGCCAGCACCGGGAAGGCCATGAGCACGAGCAGCGACGTGACCAAGATGTTCCAGGTGAAGATGGGCATCCGGAACATCGTCATGCCGGGGGCGCGCATGCAGATGATGGTCGTGATGAAGTTGACGGCACCGAGGATCGTGCCGAACCCGGTCATCGCGAGTCCGAACACCCACAGGTTGCCGCCGAGGCCGGGGCTGTAGGTCGTGTCGGACAGCGGCGCGTAGGCGAACCAGCCGAACGCGGCCGCGCCCTGCGGGGTGAGGAAGCCGGCGCACGCGATCGCCGCGCCGAAGAAGTACAACCAGTAGGAGAGCATGTTCAGCCGCGGGAACGCGACGTCCGGCGCGCCGATCTGGATCGGCATGATCGCGTTCGCGAAGCCGGCGAACAGCGGAGTCGCGAACAGCAGCAGCATGATCGTGCCGTGCATCGTGAACAGCTCGTTGTACTGCTGCGGGTCCTGCACGATCTGCAGCCCCGGCTCCCACAGCTCGGCGCGGATGAGCAGTGCCAGCACGCCGCCGAACAGGAAGTAGAAGAACGAGGTGATGAAGTACAGGTTGCCGATGACCTTGTGGTCCGTCGTCGACAGCCACGAGGAGACGAGCCGCCCAGGGGTCCGGGCACGTCGGGGGGCGCCCGCCCTGGTCAGCTCCGGGGCGGTGGTGATGGTCGCCATTACTTGCTCCTGTCGCTCTTCGGCAGGAGTTTCTGCTCTCCGTGCACCAACTTGGATCGACCCAAGGAGGTCGGGAGCTGGCCGACGTTGCCCTCCGCCTTCAGCTTCGCCATGTGCTGCTGGAACTCCTTCTCAGGAACGACCTTCACGTTGAAGAGCATCGCCGAGTGGTAGGCGCCGCACAGCTCGGCGCACTTGCCCTGGAACGTACCGGTCTCCGTCGTGTTGACGGCGAACTTGTTCACGCGCCCCGGCATGATGTCCATCTTCATGAGGAACTGGGGAACCCAGAACGAGTGGATGACGTCGCGCGAGGTGAGCACGAACTCGACCCGCTTGTCGACCGGCAGCCACATGGTCGGCAGCTTCTTCTCGACACCGGGCTTGCCGGTCAGCTCGGCCTGGGTGCCGGCTTCGTAGGTGTTGGGCTCGACGTAGTTGAAGTCCCAGCTCCACTGCTTGCCGACGACGTTGACGGTCAGGTCGGGCTTCTTGCTGGTGTCGAGCAGCTGGACGTCGTAGCGCTGGGTGTAGGTGAAGAACACCGCGATCATGAACACCGGAACGACGGTGTAGAGGATCTCGATCGGCACGTTGTAGCGCATCTGCACCGGCAGGCCGATGTCGTCCTTGCGGCGGCGGTAGCGGATGACCGACCAGATGATCAGCCCCCACACGAGCACGCCGACGCACAGGGCGGCGATCCAGCCGTTCACCCAGAGCCGCTCGACCAACAGGGACTGCTTGGTGACTCCCTTGGGCAGGAAGCCCCGGTGCAGGACAGGGCTGCAGCCGCTAAGGGCCACCGCACACAGCGCCGCCAGACCGGCGGCCACCAGTGCCCGCCGCGGCTTCACGCGCGCGGAAGTGTCATCGTGCCGACGCAACGGACGCACCTTCCATGAAATCGACCAGCAACACGGGAACCCTACTCCAGCGTGACCCGGTGGTGCGCGCAGGGTTGACCATGTCGGACCGGGTGTCGAGACGGGTGTCGGGACGGGCCGCGACGTGCTCACGCGAAGGCGGGCGGCAGCTCCGCGAGGAGGGCCCGCTCGAGGCGCGCAAGGTAGTCCGCGCGGCTGGTCTCGACCACCCCGAGCGTGGCCAGGTGGCGGGTCCGCCACTGCACGTCGATGAGGCGGCACGGGTCCCCGTCGGCGAAGACGAGGTCGGTCAGCGCCCAGACGGCCACCTTGGACGCGTCGGTCGCCCGGTGGAACATCGACTCCCCGGCGAACAGGCCGCCGATGGCCAGCCCATAGAGACCCCCTACCAGGTCGGGCCCCTGCCACACCTCGACCGAGTGGGCCCACCCCAGCTCGTGCAACCGCGTGTATGCCGTGAGCACGGCCGGGGTGATCCACCTCCCCCGCCGCTGTGGCGCGGCACAGCCGCGCACCACGTCGGCGAACGCGGTGTCGACCCGCACCTCCATCGACCGGGCCGAGCGGCGCAGGGAACGGCTCGCGTGGAAGCCGCCGGGCAGCAGCACCCCCCGCGGGTCGGGGCACCACCAGCCCATCGGGTCGGTGCCGTTGTCGCCGAGCCCCATCGGGAACATCCCTGCCCGGTACGCGGCGAGGATGGTGCCCGGCTCGAGGTCGGCGCCCACCCCCACGAGGTCCTCCCCCGGTTCGGCGGCGGACACACGCAGGTCCCAGGCCGTCGGAGGTGGCTCCACGGGCACGGACGGCACTTTCGGCGTGATGGTCAGGGACGCAGGCAGTGCAGGTGCGGTCGGACGACGTCGGCGGCGCCTGCGCCGTAGGCCTCGGCGAACCGGGCGAGGAACCGCTGCTGCCCCAGCTCGTACTCCTGGGTGCCGACCGTCTCGATGACGTAGGTGGCGAGCATCGAGCCCACCTGGGCGCACTGCTCGGCCGGCAGGCCCCAGCCGAGACCGGCGAGGAAGCCGGCCCGGAAGGCGTCGCCCACCCCGGTCGGGTCGGCCGTGCGGGCCTCGCGGGCGATGGGCACGTGCACCGGGTCCTGACCCTTCGCCGCGACGGTCACCCCGTCCCGGCCCTTGGTGATGATGCGGGTGTGCACCCGCTCGGCGATCTCCGCCGGGCTCCAGCCGGTCTTCTGCTCGGCGAGGGCGGCCTCGTACTCGTTGGTGAACAGGTAGGTCGCGCCGTCGATGAGCTGGCGGATCGACTCCCCGTCCATCCAGGCCAGCTGCTGGGAGGGGTCGGCGGCGAAGGGGATGCCACGGCTGCGGCACTCGGCGGTGTGGCGCAGCATCGCCTCGGGGTCGTTCGGGCTGACCACGACGAGGTCCAGTCCGCCGAGCCGCTCGGCGACGGGCCCCAGCTCGATCGCGCGGGCCTCGCTCATCGCGCCGGCGTAGAAGGTGGCGATCTGCGCCATGTCGGAGTCCGTCGTGCACACGAACCGGGCGGTGTGTCGCACCTCGGAGACGAGGATCGAGTCGCAGTCGACGCCGTGGCGCACCAGCCACGACCGGTAGTCGCGGAAGTCCTCCCCCACGGCGCCGACGAGGATCGGGCGCAGCCCCAGGTTGCCCATCCCGAAGGCGATGTTCGCCGCCACCCCACCCCTGCGGATCTGCAGGTCCTCGGCGAGGAAGGACAACGAGATCTTGTCCAGCTGCTCCACGACGAGGGAGTCGGCGAACCGGCCCTCGAAGGTCATCAGGTGGTCGGTCGCGATGGAGCCCGTGACTGCGATGCGCACGACAGCGAACCTATCGTGTCGGCCGGTCAGCGCCCGGTCGGCGTCACCGGCGCCAGCTGGTCGGCCACCCGGGCCACCAGCTCGAACCACGCCTCGTCCGGCTCACCCGGGGCGCTGACGATGGCCTCGTCGACACCCAGCTCGGCAAGCCGCCCGAACCGGTCGACCGCCTGGTCGACGGTGGAGGCTCGCTCCGCGCCGTCCCGCGCGAGCCGCAGCCGGCCGAGCGTCGTGCGCCGGAGGTCGGCGTAGTCGCGGCCCTCCCGCTCGCAGTGCTCGCGCAGCACCGCCAGCTTGTGCGCGATGGCGTCGTGGCCCATCTCGAAGATGTTGCAGGCGTCGGCATAGCGGGCCACGAGCCGCAGCGTCTTGCGCTCCCCCGTGCCGCCGATGAGGATCGGCGGGTGCGGCCGGCTCAGGGCCGGGGGGCTGTTGAGGGGACGGTCGAGCTGGTAGTGCTTCCCGGCATACCGGCCCTGCTTGCCCTGCCACATGTGCAGGGCGATCTGGAGCGTCTCCTCGAGCCGTTCGAAGCGCTCGGCCACCGGCGGGAAGGGGACGCCGAGGCCGCGGTGCTCCTCCTCGTTCCAGGCGGCTCCGATGCCGAGGTTGGCGCGGCCGCCGGAGAGCACGTCGAGGGTCGTGACGGTCTTCACGAGCAGGCCGGGGTGGCGGTAGGTGACGCCGGTGACGAGGGCGCCCAGCCGGACGCGGTGGGTGCAGGCGGCGGCGTAGGCCAGGGCCGTGTAGCTCTCGAGCATCTCGTGCTCCACCGGGCCGACCATGGGGATCTGGAAGAAGTGGTCCATCACCCACAGGCTCGCCAGGCCGGTCTCGTCAGCGGCGCGGGCCACCCGGCCGAAGGCCGGCCCGAGCGCTTCCGGGCCGCCCGGCCAGGTGAAGTTCGGGACCTGAAGACCCAGTCTCATGGGCCCACGGTGCGCGTCCCGGGCGCCCAGGGCAAGTGCTCGGGCGCGCGACCCTGCGGGCGCGACCGTGCGGGGTGCGGGGACGCGAGCGGCCGGCATACCCGCGGGTATGCCGGCCGCTCGGCTGGTCCGGTGGGGCACCACCCGTGGTGCCCGACCGGCCGGTGGCTCAGCTGAAGCTGTCGCCGCAGGCGCAGGAACTGCCCGCGTTGGGGTTGTCGATGGTGAAGCCCTGCTTCTCGATGGTGTCGGCGAAGTCGATCGTGGCGCCGTCGAGGTAGGGGGCACTCATCCGGTCGACGACGACCTCGACGCCGCCGAACTCCGCCACGAGGTCACCGTCGAGCGTGCGCTCGTCGAAGTAGAGCTGGTAGATCAGCCCGGAGCATCCGCCCGGCTGCACGCCGAGCCGCAGGCGGAGGTCGTCACGGCCCTCCTGCTCAAGCAGGCTCTTGACCTTGGTGGCGGCCACGTCGGTCAGCACGACGCCGTGCGTGGGAGCAGCCGTGGGGGCCTCCGCGGCGTCGGGGCGGACCTGGGTGTCGACCTGGTCAGTCATGTGATGCGTCCTCCGCTGTCGATGTCTGGGCTGCCGATTCCCGCGGTTCCCGGCTGAACGCGTCAACTCGTGAAGGGCGGGATCTGTTCCCGGTGCCTCCAGCGTACGTCGCGGCCCGCGGTCCGTGCGACCGGGCGCGCCACGTCAGCCCGCGGGTGACCAGGTGCCGGCCACGCGTCGCGCCCGCGCGGTGAGCGTGCCGACCGGGTCGGCGAGGGCCGCCGCCACCTCGTCCGGGTGCTCGGCCACGGCGTAGCTGCCGGTGATGCCGAGCGCCATCGTCTCCCGCCGGCCGACGTGGACCTGCCCGGCCAGCACGATGGTCGGCACGGCGTGCGCCAACGCCGCCTCGGCCGCCCGGCTGACCACCGTCGCCTGCAGGCTGTCGTAGTCGAAGCTGCCCTCGCCGGTGACCAGCAGCTGGGCGCCGCGGAGCACCTCGTCGAAGCGCACCGCCTCGAGCACGGCGTCCACGCCGCCCACCGGACGGGCCCCGAGGAGCAGGAGCCCGTACCCGAGACCCCCGCCGGCCCCGGCGCCGGGCTGGCGGTCCAGTCGCCGGGTCTCACCGGTGAGCAGGTCGGTGCGGGTGGGCAGCACGCGGCCCGCGACCTCGGTGAACCGTCCGAGCGCCGCCTCGAGCTGTTGCGCCTGCTCCGGCGAGGCCCCCTTGCGTTCGCTGAACACGGCGCTGGCGCCCTTGAAGCCCAGCAGCGGGGAGGCGACGTCGGCGGCGACGACCAGCTCGACCCCGGCGAGCCGCTCCCGCACGGCGGCCAGCTCGCCCAGGGCGCCGTCGGGCAGGTCGGCGAGGGCCGCACCCCCGCGGTCCAGGGCCGCACGGGAGCCCGCCCCGAGGGCGGCGAGCATGCCCGCTCCCCCGTCGTTCGTGCCGCTGCCCCCGATCCCGACGACGATCCGGTGCGGCTCCTCGGCGAGGGCCGCCTCCAGCAGCTGCCCCACGCCCGCGGTCGTGGTGCGGGAGGGATCCCGCTCCTCCTCGGCCAGCAGGTGCAGCCCGCAGGCCTGCGACGCCTCGAGGTATGCCGTGCGCCCACCGCCGCGCCCGCCCTCGCCGGGCCTGCCCCCGTCGTCCACGACGAGCACCGCCGCGGGCACCTCGCGCCCCAGCGGGTCGCTGACCGACACGCTCACGGTGCGGCCGCCGCGGGCCCGCAGGAGCACGTCGAGGAAGCCGGGCCCCCCGTCCGAGAGGGGCAGCACCCCGAGCTGGTCGCCGGGGGACTGCTCGCGCCACCCCGCGGCGATCGCCTCGGCCGCCTGGGTCGCGGTGAGCGTGCCGGAGAAGCTGTCAGGGGCGATCAGGACGCGCACGGCGCCATCGTCGCAGCCGACGCGCCGCGACCGAGCCTCAGGGCCGGGGCACCCGGTCCAGGCGGGTGAGCAGACAGGGGCCCCCGTCATACAGGCCACCGTCGATGCCGAGGACGAGCCGGTCGGCGTACTGCAGCGGGCCGGTGACCTGCGCCGACGGTGTCCCGGTGAGGCTGGCGAGGACGGAGTGGCCGTGGACCATCCGCTCCCCGCCGTAGGTGGCGAGCATGTGCCGGGCCAGGGCGCCGCCGTCGCGGCCGCGGTAGGCGTGGCGTTCGGTGAGCCGCCGGAACAGCTCCCACCACTCGGTCAGCTCGTCGCCGTCGAGGACGTCGCGCACCGCCTGGTTGACCGCGTCGACGGTGCGCCCGTAGTGCAGGTAGCTCCGTGTGTCGGAGTGCACCAGCAGCCACCCGCCGTCGACGGCCATCGCCGGCAGGGCGGCGAGCCACGCGGCCCGCTCGTCGCACAGCCGCTGCTGGTCGCTGAGCCGGCCCCCGTTCACCGTCCAGGCGAGCGCGAAGCTGCGCGGCCGGCCGGTGCCGCCGGGGACGACCTGCCCGCCGAACTTCCGCACGGCCAGCGCCATGACGTCGTGGTTGCCGAGCACGGCTGCCACCCGGCCGCCCTGATCGGGGGCCTGCTGCTGCAGGGAGCGGACGAGGTCGATGACGCCGACCCCGTCCGGGCCGCGGTCGAGGAAGTCCCCGAGCACCCACAGCACCGCCGCTCCACCGGTCCAGCGGTCCGCCGCGTCCACCAGCCCGGCGTCGAGCAAGGCGTGGCGCAGCTCGGTGAGGTGGCCGTGGACGTCGCTGACGGCATACATGGGGGACGGGCTGCTCGCCGCCATCCCTCCACCGCCGCCGTCCACGACCTGATCAAAGCAGAGCGGGAGCGCGGGCGGCAGCGGAACGACGCGGGCAATCCGCGCCGGCGTGCGGACGCGTGGCGCGGGCCGGCGACCGGGGTGGTGCTCGTAAGGTGGTCGGGCCCCGTCCCCTGCCTGCTGGAGAGTCGTCACCGTGGCCCACACCCCCGCCGTCGAGGTCTGCGAGGACCGGTCCGCCTGGGACGAGTTCGTCCTGACCCATGCCGGACACCCGCTGCAGCTGTGGGGCTGGGGCGAGGCGAAGGCCGCCCATGGCTGGCGGGTCGAGCGCGTGCTGGTGCGGGCCGACGGCGGTGGGCTGCTGGGCGGTGCGCAGGTGCTCTTCCGTGCGCTGCCGTTCCCGCTGAAGTCGCTGGCCTACGTGCCGCGTGGACCGGTGGGGCCGGAACCGGGCCGGGCGCGGGTGCTCGAGGCGCTGGCCGGGCACGTCCGGCGCAGCCACGGCTCGGTCGCGCTGACGGTCGAGCCCGACTGGACCGAGGTCCCGGCCGAGGCAGCCGCCGCTGGCTGGCGCCACTCCGACAACACCATCCTCATCCCGCGCACGCTCATCCTCGACCTGACCAAGGACGAGGACGAGCTGATGAAGGCGATGGCCAAGAAGACCCGGCAGTACATCCGCAAGTCGGCTCGGGAGGACCTTGAGCTGCGGGCGGTGACGGCGCCGGAGGAGCTCGAGGCGTGCCTCGTGGTCTACCGGCAGACCGCCGAGCGGGCGGGATTCGGGCTGCACCAGGACGGCTACTACCGCGACGTGGCCCGGATGCTCGGCGAGCACTCCCCCGTCTTCGCCGCGTTCTCGGGCGGGGCGCCGGCGGCGTTCGTGTGGCTCGCGGCCAGCGCCGAGACGGCGTTCGAGCTCTACGGCGGCATGACCGAGGAGGGGCAGCGGCTGCGGGCGAACTATGCCCTGAAGTGGCACGCCATCCAGGCGATGCGCGAGCGCGGTGTGCGGCGCTACGACGTCAACGGGCTGCTCAACGACGGGATCAGCCACTTCAAGCAGGGCTTCGCCGACCACGAGGACCTGCTCGCCGGCACCTGGGACCGTCCCCTCTCCCCCCTGTATGCCGTGTGGGACCGCGGGCTGCCCCTCGCCCGCCGGGCGCTGCGGGGCGTCGGCGACGTCCGGGGGCTCGCTGCTGGACAGCTGGCTCGGCTCGGACGAGGTGCCGAGGGGTCGACGGAGGGCTAGCGTCGCGCAGATGGAGAGCGCGTCCGCTGCCGACAGTTTCGACGTGATCGTGATCGGGGCCGGACCGGTCGGGGAGAACGCGGCCGACCGCGCCGGCCGGGACGGGCTGCGGGTCGCCATCGTCGAGCGACGGCTCGTCGGCGGCGAGTGCAGCTACTACGCCTGCACCCCGAGCAAGGCGCTGCTGCGCCCGGTGCTCGCCCAGCACGCCGCCGAGCGGGTCGAGGGTGTCACCGGCGCCCGCCTCGCGCCCTCGGCCGTGCTGCACCGACGCGACACGTGGATCTCCCACCTCGACGACAGCGGCCAGGTCAGCTGGCTGGACGACGCCGGGATCACCCTGCTGCGCGGTCACGCCCGGCTCGTCGGCGAGCGCGCCGTGGAGGTCGACGGCCACCGGCACGAGGCCCGGGTTGCTGTCGTGCTCGCCACGGGCAGCGACCCGGCCCTGCCGGACATCCCGGGCCTGCGCGACGCGCAGCCGTGGACGAACCGTCAGGCGACCACCGCCGAGGTCATCCCCGAGCGGCTGGTGGTCCTCGGCGGCGGCGTCGTCGCCTGCGAGCTGGCCACCGCCTACGCCGCCCTCGGGTCACGGGTCACGCTGCTCCAGCGCGGGCCGCGGCTGCTCGGCCGCGCCGAGGACGTCGCCGGCGAGTTGGTCGCCGATGGCCTGCGGGCCGCAGGGGTCGACGTCCGGCTCGGCGTCCAGGCCACCACGGTCCAGCGGCCGCGGCCCGGCGGCGAGGTGACCGTGCAGTGCGACGACGGCGAGACGGTCACCGGCGACGAGCTGCTCGCGGCCCTGGGCCGGCGACCGGCCACGGCGGACCTCGGTGTGGACACCGTCGGGGCGACGATGGACGACAGCGGCTACGTCGTGGTCGACGACACCTTGCAGGTGACCTCCGTGGCCGGCGGCTGGTTGTACGCCTGCGGTGACGTCACCGGCCGCAACCTGCTGACCCACATGGGCAAGTACGACGCCCGGGTCTGCGGCGACGTGATCGCGGCTCGCGCCGCGGGCCGACCCGACGACGGGCCGGGCATGCGGGCGTGGGCCGACCACCTCGGCCCGCCCCAGGTCGTCTTCACCGACCCCGAGGTCGCCTCGGTGGGGCTGACCAGCAGCGCCGCCCGGGAGCGCGGGCTGCGCGTGCGCACGGTGGACGTGGACATGTCCTCGGCCGCGGGCGCTTCCCTGCAGGCCGACGGCTACACCGGCTGCGCCCGGATGGTCGTGGACGAGGACCGCGGCGTGCTCGTCGGCGTCACGTTCGTCGGGCAGGACGTGCAGGAGATGGCGCACGCCGCGACCATCGCGGTGGTGGGCGAGGTGCCACTGGACCGGCTCTGGCACGCCGTGCCGTCGTTCCCGACGATGAGCGAGGTGTGGCTCCGGCTGCTGGAGCAGGCCGGCTGCTAGAAGTACTCCAGCAGGTACGGCCGCGCCGCGAACGCCGCCTCCAGGGCCGCGTCCGCCTCCGGCGCTCCCCCACTGGCCAGACCAGCGGAACGCAGCACGGCTGGGGGCGTGCCGGCATACAGGGCGGCGAAGCCGCGCGGACCCAGCCGTATGCCGTCCCACGGCGACCGCTGTCCACCCACCTGCTCGAGCGCCCCACGGCCGTCGGCCACGATGAGGCGCCAGGTGCCCGAGGCGTCGGGCAGCACCGGGTCCTCGAGGGTCAACGTCACGTCGAGGTCGAGGCCGGAGGGGAAGCCGCGGCCGGCCACCGCCGCGGCGGGGTCGAGCACACGGAACATCCACCGCTCGACCCGGACGTCGTGCCCGGCCTTCTCGGCGAGCAGCAGGGGAAGAGCGTCGTGCGGGGCCAGGTAGGCGTGCACGGTCGGGGCGACCGACGACCCGGACCCGACGACGGACCAGAGGGCGCGCAGCGACTCCTCGCGCTCGGCGAAGACGCAGGAGACCGTCAGGTCGCCGCCCGACCACTCGTAGAGCGCGAGTCCGTCCTCGGTGCGGTAGGCGAACACGTCCGGCTCGGAGAGCTCACGGCGCAGGTCGGCCTCGGTGTAGACCCGCGGGCCGCTGGAGCGGTGACGGGCGTGGTGGCGCCGCACCAGCTCGACCAGTTCGGCGGACTCGTCGGGGCCCACCCGGCGCACGGGCACCGGCGGCGTGCGGGCGACCGACTCCAGCAGGCGCAGCGCCGCCGAGGGGAAGCTGTAGCGGTGCTGCGCGCCGGCCAGCTCCCAGCCCAGCTTGCGGTAGGGCGGCATCGTGGCCGGGTACAGCGCCGAGACCGCGTCGCCGAGTTCGACCATCCGGTCGGTGAGGCCGCGCATGAGCAGGCTGCCGACGCCGCGCCGGCGGTACTCGGGTGCGACGACCACGCCGGCGACGCCGCCCATCGGCAGGGGCCGGCCGCCCCAGACCTGCTGGAAGGGGCGGGCCTTGGCGTGGGCGACCAGCTGGTCGCCGTCGAACACCGCCACCGCCCGGTGCGTCTCGATCGCCTGGCGCTGCGCCCGCTCCCACCAGGGGCGGTCGGCCGGGGGCAGGATGCCGAACGAGCGGTTGCGCACGTCCAGCGCCGCCTCGAAGTCCCGCTCGGTCAGGTCGCGCAGCTGCAGGTCACTCACCCGCGCGACTGTAGCCAGTGCCGACCGGCGCCGTCGCAGGATTTGTCGCACCACCGCCGGTCAGGGCGCGCACCGACGCGGGCACCGGTCGGCCCGGCCCGAGGTCGGGGGCCGGCTCCGGTGCCTCGTAGACCCGGCGGATCGGCACGACACCGGCCCAGGCCGGGCCGGCGACGTCGTCCTCCTCGTCCTCGGGCCAGCCGTCGGACACCTTCAACGACCAGCGCTCGATCGGCAGGGCCAGCACGAGCGTCGCGGCGAGCTCCTTGGCCGTGGACTCGCGAACCTCGCGCGACCGCCCGGGGATGAGGGCGTCGGTCAGCAGGGTCAGCGCGGCGGCCTTCTCGGTGCCGACGACCGGGTGGAACCGGCCGAACAGCACGGCGCTGCGGTAGTGCACCGAGGACTCGAACGCCGACCGCGCCACGACCAGCCCGTCGAGGGCCGTCACGGCCACGGAGGCCGGTGCCCCGGCCGCGAGCGCACGCATCCAGCGCGAGCCGGTCGAGCCGTGGATGAGCAGGTGGTCACCGTCCCGGGCCATCGCGGTCGGGATCACCACCGGCTGGCCCTCGGCGACCAGGCCGACGTGTGCGACGAGTGCCTCGTCGAGCAGCGCGTGGAGGACGCCTCGGTCGGTGACGCCCTTCTCGGGCAGCCGGGTCAGTTCGGTACGCACGCCACGATAATCGTGGCGGTCTCAGCCGCCGTCAACAGAATTCGTCGTGACACGCCTCATCAACGTGCCTATCCGGCGGATCAGCGGGTCGCGCCCGCCGCGACGACCATGCCGGTGCCGTCCACGAGCGGGTTGTTCGCCGACGGCACGCGCTCGCCCTCCGGCGGGGGCCCCGGCGGGCTGCCCTCGCCGAACGGCCGGCCGCCGAGCTTCTCCCGCCCGTGCGGCTCGCCCCAGACCGTCAGGTCCGGGCCCGCCGGCACGATCCGGGTCGGGTTGATGTCGGTGTGCACGCAGTAGTAGTGCTGCTTGACCTGGGTGAAGTCGGTGGTGTCGCCGAAGCCCGGGGTCTGGAACAGGTCCTTGGCGTAGTCCCACAGCACCGGCTGCTCGGAGAGCTTGTTGCGGTTGCACTTGAAGTGGCCGTGGTAGACGGCATCGAACCGCGCCAGCGTGGTGAACAGCCGCACGTCCGCCTCGGTGATCGTGTCGCCGACGAGGTAGCGCTGCGTCGCCAACCGGTCGGAGAGCCAGTCGAGGGCGTCGAACAGTTGGTGGTAAGCCGCGTCGTAGGCCTCCTGGGTGCCCGCGAACCCAGCACGGTAGACGCCGTTGTTGACGTCCTCGTAGACCCGCTGGGACACCTCCTCAATCTCGTCGCGCAGCGGCTCGGGATAGAGGTCCGGGGCCCCCTCGCGGTGGTAGGCACGCCACTGCGTCTCCATGTCGACGGTGATCTGCGGGAAGTCGTTGGTGACGACCTTGCCGCTCGAGACCTCCACGATTGCGGGGACCGTGATGCCGCGCGGGTAGCCGGGGAAGCGCTTCTCGTAGGCCTCCTTGAGCCGGTGCACCTTCAGCACCGGGTCCACCTCACCGGGGTCGAGGTCGAAGGTCCAGCTGTCCTTGTCGTGGGTCGGCCCGGCGAGCCCCATGGACAGCACGTCCTCCAGCCCGAGCAGCCGGCGCACGATGATGGTCCGGTTCGCCCACGGGCAGGCGCGCGCCGCGATCAGCCGGTAGCGACCCGGCTCCACCGGCCACTCGCCGGAGCCGTCGGCGGTGATCCGGTCCTGGATGTAGTTGGTGTCGCGCTCGAAGCTGTCCTCGACGTAGCTGCCGGCTCTGGTCGTCTCCTGCGTCTGCGTCATACCGGTCCCCTACCCCTCGTTGCCCGCCAACGAACCCAGCCGCGCCAACAGGGCCGCCTCGGCGAGGCACACGCGTTCGAACTCGCCCAGGTGCAGGCTCTCGTTGGCGCCGTGCGCGCGGGTGTCCGGGTCCTCCACCCCCGTGACGAGGATCGCGGCGTCGGGGAACCTCTCGGCGAACGCGGCCACGAACGGGATGGAGCCGCCGACGCCGATGTCGACCGGGTCGGTGCCCCACGCGTCGGCGAACGCCGCCCTCGCCTGGTCGTAGACCGGTCCCTGGGCGTCCGCGGCGAAGCCAGCGCCCTCGTCGTCCAGCGCCACGCTCACCTTGACGCCCCACGGCGCGTGCTCCTCCAGGTGGTTGCGCAACGCCTCGTATGCCGTGCGCGGGCTCTCGCTCGGAGCGATCCGCATCGACACCTTGGCGCGGCAGGACGGGGAGAGCAGGTTCGCGGCCCTGTCCACACTCGGGGCGTCGATGCCGATGACGGTCAGCGACGGCTTGGCCCACAGCCGGTCCAGCAGCGACCCGGTGCCGATCGTCTGCACACCCTCGAGCAGCCCGGAGTCGGCGCGCAGCTGCTCCTCGGTGAAGTCCAGGTCGGCGGCGGTGTCCTCGCGCAGTCCCGGCACGGCGACGTTGCCGTGCTCGTCGTGCAGGGTGGCCAGCAGCCGGCACATGGCGGTGATCCCGTCGGGCACGGCGCCGCCGAACATGCCGGAGTGGATGCCGTGGTCCAGGGCGTGGGTCTCGACGACGACCCGAACCAGGCCACGCAGTGTGGTGGTGAGGGCCGGGGTGCCGATCGCCCAGTTCTGCGAGTCGGCGAGGACGATGGCGTCGGCCGCCAGCCTGGCGCCGTGCCGCTCGAGGATCCGCGGCAGGCTGTCGGAGCCGATCTCCTCCTCGCCCTCGACGAACACGGTGACGCCGACCGGGAGCTTGCCGGCGTGGGCGCGCAGTGCCGCGATGTGCGCCATGATGCCGGCCTTGTCGTCGGCGGCACCCCGGCCGTAGAGACGGCCCTCACGCTCGATCGGCTCGAACGGCGGGGTGTCCCAATCCGCGTCGTCCCCCGGCGGCTGGACGTCGTGGTGGGCATACAGCGTGACGGTCGGGGCACCCTCGGGCCCTGCGACGTGCCCGATCACGGCGGGGCGGCCGCCCTCGGTGACGATGTCGACGTCGAGGCCCTCGGCCCGCAGCAGCGCGGCCACCGCCTGCGCGCTCGCCGCGACGTGCTGCTGGTCGAACGCGTCCAGGGAGACGCTCGGGATGCGGGTCAGCGCCTCCAGGTCGGCGCGCACCTGCGGCATCAGCGCGTGGACGCGATCGGGGAGACCAGCGGCGGAGGAGGTGGTGGGGGCGGGGGCGTCAGTGGGTCGGTCCGTCACGGACGCGACTGTACCGATCGGGCTGAGCGTTCCTGGCCTGCGTTGCCCGGTGCTTGCCCGCTGGGAGGCGCGGTTCGGGGCGAGGGCGTGTGACGACATACAGTGTGGGTCGTGTTCGGACGTAAGAAGGCCGCCGACGACGAGGCGCCGACAGCCGTGAAAGAGGAGCCGTCGCGCCCGGGCGCGAAGAACCGGCCCACCCCGAAGCGGCGGGACCAGGAGGCGGCCCGGAAGCGTCCACTCGTGCCCAGTGACCGCAAGGCGGCCACCAAGGAGGACCGCGCGAAGGCCCGCGACGAGCGGATGAAGCAGCGCGAGGCGATGATGCGCGGCGACGAACGCGCGTTGCCGCCGCGGGACCGGGGGCCGGTCAAGCGCTACATGCGGGACATGGTCGACCGCCGGTGGAACCTCGGGGAGTTCCTGCTGCCGTTCATGGTGATCGTGCTCGCGCTGTCGTTCATCCAGCAACCGTGGGCGCGGACGACCGTCTACTACGTCGTCTACTTCCTGGTCGTCATCGCCGTGGTCGACTCCTACCTGCTCTGGCGCCGGATCAAGAAGGGCGTGCAGGAGCGGTTCCACGAGCCGCCGCCGCGGGGTTCGGCGATGTACGCGATCATGCGCTCCTTCCAGATGCGGCGCTCCCGGATCCCGCGCCCCGGCATCAACCGCGGCGGGACTCCGCGCTGAGCGGAGACAGCTCGTTCGCCGCCGGCCGCGGGCCGTGGCTCGCGCGGCTCGGCAACCTGCGCAACGTCGTCCGGCAGGAGCTGGTGACCCGCCAACTCGCGGCGCACCTGCCTGCCCAGGGCCAGGCCACCCCACCGCCGCGTGCCGTCGACGTCGGCGCCGGTCAGGGCACCCAGGCCCTCGCGCTGGCCGCGCGAGGTCTGCGGGTCGACGCGGTGGAGCCCGATCCCGAGATGCGTCGGGCGCTCTCGGACAGCGTCGCGAAACAGGGCGCTGCCGGCCGGCCTGGCACCGGACGGGTGCGCGTCGTGGCCGGATCACTGGGTGACCTGCCAGAGCAGGTCCGGCACTAGGCATACGACGTGGTGCTGTGCCACGGGGTGCTCATGTACCTGGCCGACTCGGCGACTGCGGTGCGCACACTCGCCGCGCTGGTCGCGCCCGGCGGGGTGATGTCGGTGGTGACGCGCAACGCGGAGGCCATGGCGTGGCGGCCCGCGCTGCGGCGGGACTGGGCCGGAGTGGTGACGATGCTCGACGAGCTGGAGGGGTCGCGGGGCGAGGGACGCTCACCGGGCTACGACAACGAGATCGGGGTGCACGCCCGCGCCGACTGGCGTACCGAGCTGGTGCGGCTGCTCGAGGAGGCGGGGCTGGCGGTGGAGGAGTGGTACGGCGTTCGGGTCGCGACCGACGGTGTGTCGGTGGACCAAGCGGTGCCCGAACCCACAGAGCTGGCACGGTTGCTCGACGCGGAGGAGCGGCTCGGGAGCACCGACCCCTACCGGCGGCTCGGCACGCTGATGCACCTCGTGGCGCGCCGACCGGCTACCTGACGTCCGGCACCGTGCTGCCCCGAGCGTCCAGCTCGGCCACCAGACGCTTCGGCGCGGTGTTGCGGTAGGACGCGTCGACGAGTTCGCGGACCTCCTCCCAGTCCGGCGTCGCGGCACGCAGGTCGAGACCGACCCAGCCGGAGGCGCCGACGTAGGCGGGCGCGAAGAAGCGCTCATCCTCCAGCAGGGCGCGCCGCTCCTCCTCATCCGGTTTGATGACGACCGACTGGTCCCACACGCGGGACTGGTGGTCGCCCTTCACCGATGCGCCGTACATGACGAAGACCTTCTGCGTGAAGAAGACCGGCCGGCCGTGCGACTCCTTCTCCGCCGCCTCGGGGAAGGCGAGCGCGATCTGCCGGAGGCGGCGCAGCCACGGGTCCTGGTCGTCATACCGCCTGGGGTGGGCCATCCCGGAAGCCTAGTGACCGGCGAGCGGTCGGGGGCCGATGATGAGGGGAGCCTCCGGAGGACCAGAGCCGCGAGAGCCTCCGGAACAGCGCAGGATCGGACACGACGGGAGCGAGGACGACCATGGCGGGGACCGACCCGACGACCGTGCCGGAGGGGCTGCCGGTTCCGGCGGACGACGGTGCGGCCGACCACCTGCCGGGCGCGCTGATGCCCTCGCTCACGCTGCGGAGCACCGAGGGCGACGACGTGGCCCTGGACGCGCTGGGTCCCGGCCGGACGGTGGTGTACGTGTACCCGCGCACCGGTCGCCCCGGCGAGCCGTTGCCGGAGGGCTGGGACGACATCCCGGGCGCCCGTGGCTGCACCGCTGAGTCGTGCGACTTCCGCGACCACCACCTCGAGCTCGGCCGAGCGGGGGTGGAGGCGGTGTTCGGCCTGTCCAGCCAGGACACGGACTACCAGCAGGAGATGGTGGTGCGACTGCGGCTGCCCTACCCGGTGCTGTCCGATCCCGAGCTCGAGCTCGCGGCGGCGCTGGGGCTGCCGACCTTCGAGGTGGCCGGGATGCGGCTGTACAAGCGGCTCACCCTCATCGTCCGCGACGGCCGGGTCGAGCACGTCTTCTACCCGGTGTTCCCGCCGGACGCACACGCCACCGAGGTGCTGCGCTGGCTCGCTGCCCACGGCGGGTGAAGTGGGGCGGGGTCGCGCGCGGCGGGCCGGGTCGCTGCGGCTGGCTGCTGACGGGTCCGGTCTGTGCGGCTGTCGGCGCCCCGCGGCAGGATGACCCGGTATGACGACCCTCGGCCTGATCTTCCCCCCGTCCCGCCCGCCCGAGCAGCTGAAGGCGACTGCCCGCGCCGCTGAGGACGCCGGCCTGGAGCAGCTCTGGCTCTGGGAGGACTGCTTCAAGGAGAGCGGGATCGCAACCGCCGCCGCCGTACTGGGGTGGACGGAGCGGCTGGCGGTCGGGATCGGGCTGCTGCCGGTGCCGCTGCGCAACGTCGCGCTGACCGCGATGGAGCTCGCAACGATCGAGCGGCTGTTCCCCGGCCGGCTGGTGCCCGGTGTCGGTCACGGCGTCCTGGAGTGGATGGGACAGGTGGGGGCGCGCGCCGAGTCGCCGATGACGCTGTTGCGGGAGTACACGCTGGCCCTGCGTCAGCTCCTCGCGGGTGACAAGGTCACGGTGGAGGGGCGCTACGTGCGGCTCAGCGAGGTGGCACTCGATTGGCCGCCCGCGGCGCCGCCGTCGGTGCTCGTGGGCGCCGTCCGCGACAAGACCGTCCAGCTCGCCGGCGAAGTCGGCGACGGGGTGATCCTCACGGACGAGGCAAAGCCGGAGCGCGTTCGCGAGGTCGTGCGGGCCATCGCCGACGCTCGCGCCTCAGCCGGACGGGGCGCCTCGGGTGGGCGTGGCGCCTCAGCCGGGCGGGGCGCCTCGGGTGGGCTCGATGTCGGAGACCGGCGCGATGCTTCAGCGGAACCCGCTTCCTCGGACGAGCCCGGTACGGACGCCGCGGTGACGTCCGCGACCCAGGTCGTCGCCTTCATCCCGGTCGACCACGGGCTCGACGCGGCGGGAGTCGCCGACGTGGTGGGGCGATATGCGGATGCTGGAGCAACGCACACCATCCTGCTGGCCGTCGGTGACGACGAGCAAGGCATCGATCTGGCGGACTACGCCCGCTTCGTCGCCGCGGAGGTCCGCCCCCTCGTTCCGTGAGCGGCGCCCCCGCTCGACGGGCGGACGTGTGGTGACCGCGGCGCGCACGTCATCCGCCCGTGCGCCCGTTCCCCGCACCCCGCGGCATCCACCGGCTCGGACTGCCCGGATGCCCTCCGCCGGACTCACGGTGGCCCCTATCAAAAGGGTGGTGGTTCGTCGCTCGATCGGTCGTCGGCGTCCCGGGGCCGGTGGGTGTTGGTGAGTTCGTCGTAGTCGCAGGGGGCGGTGGTGTGGGTGCGGCCGGTGGCAGTGGTCCAGATGCACAGTCCGGCGCTGTTGACCTCATAGGTCCAGTAGCCGCGGGTCTTGCGGTTGTGACCGCGGCGGGTCAGGGCGTAGAGGTTCGCGGCGCTGGTCGGGCCGCCGGTGGGGTTGCCGTCGGGGTCGCTGGTGTAGGGCCGGTGGTGGTCCAGGTCCACGGTGGGCCAGTGCGCCGGGGTGGTGGAGCCGGGTTCTCGGGTGGTCCCGTCGCGAGTGCGGACCTGTTCGGCCATGGCCGGGTCGGGGCGGTAGCGGTTCACGGAGCGGTCAAGCGCCCACCCGGTCAACGGGTCGGTGACGATCCGGGACCACACCGAGCCGGGCGCGAACGCGATCCGGCGCGCCTGGACGGCATCCACCGGCCCGTAGCCGGCCAGCTGCCCGACACCGTCCTCCACCCCGAGCAGGGTCTCCAGGGACACGGTCAGGCTGACCTGGGCCGCCGGGAGCTCCCCGACCGCCCGGTACACCGCCCACCGGTCCTCAGCCTCTGACACCGGACCCTCGGGCGGGGCGGTCCCCGCCGGGGTGGAGGCGTCGGCGTCGGTGGGCGGTGCGCAGGCCGAACCGTGCACCGGGCCAACCGCGCCGGCGGTGGTGCCCCTGCTGGGGGTCACCGCGGGGAGGGGTGGGACGGTGCCATGGGTGAGCAGGTCCAAGGCGACGTCGGAGCGCAGCTGGTCCAAGGTGCGCCGGCCGCCGTCGTGGGCGCGCACGGCGCGGGCGATCGCCTCGAGGCGCTCCCGCGCGGCGACCACCCGGGGCGCGTCGCCGGTGATCGCCAGCTCGGCGGTGCCGTCCTCGGAAAGACTCGTCCAGGCGCCGCGGTCGGCGACGGCCTGCTGGTGGGTCTTCTCCCGCACGACCGGGTCCTGGTGCTTGAGCACCCGGCGGCGCAACCGGCCTCGGAACTGCGGATGCGACCACGGGTTGCCATCGGGGCGGCACCCCAACACCTCGACCGCAATCTGGTCGGCGTCCGCGGGGTCGAGCTGGTCGGTGGCCTGCTCGACGATCTGCGCCCGGTAGAACTCACACCGCCCCGCCCGCATCGCCGCCCGCGCGGCGGCCGTGCGGACCGGCGCTGCGGTAGCGAACCCGACCAGCTTCTGACACTGCCCCCGACCCGCGCCGGTGGCCGCCTCCACCTCATCGACCGTCAACGACCGCGCTCGCGCCAACGCCTCGCCGCGCCGGCCCGCGGGCAGGTCAGCCTCGCCCGCCGGCCCGCCGGCGGTGACCGACCGCAACTGCTCGAACAACACCCGGGCCGCGTCCACCATCACCGCATCGGCCCACCCCCGCATCGCCCCGGCGGCCTCCACGACCGCCAGCGCCGCATCACCGTCCACCCCGACCAGCCCACCCGGAGCGGCCGCGGCCAGCAGCGCCCGCAGCGCCGCCTGCACCGGCTCAGGCATCACCTCCTCACCCACCGCGACCGAGGCGCCGGGCTGGCTGCCGGTAGCCTCCGGCAGCGGGTCGGCCACACCCGGAGAGCCGGGCGAGGAGCCGGCGTGGCCGGCATACCCCTCCACCCAGCGCACCCCGGGCACCTCGGCGACCAGCCGCTCCCACGCCGCCGTCAACACCCCCTCCAGCTCGGCCTCCAACGCCGAGTCCACGCGCGCCGTCACCACGCCCACCCTCACCACGCCGCCGGTGCCGCCGACGCCCGAGACGCCGTCGTCGGCCGGGCCCTCGTTCTCCGCCATGCCGCCTCCCCTCGACCAACGGTGCTTCGACCAACCGTGCTTCCAACTGATGTTCGAAACACTAGACCCGCCCACCGACAGGACCCCCTCCTGTGGCAGCCGGGACGGGACCGCGCGGTGGGCCGCCCGACCTCAGTGCGACGGTTCCGACCCCGCGATGTCCCACACGTGGTGGTGCACCTCGTGGGCATCGCGTCGGACCAGGTCCGCGGCGGTCACCGTCCCGAGCACCGGGTGCTGCACCAGGACCTCTTGGGGCACCACCGCGGCGGCCTCTGCCCAGTCACGGGCGACGCGTTCGAGCACCACGAGCCCGACGGCCGGTGAGAGCTGCTCGTAGCGGCGAGCCTCGGCGAGAGACCGCTCGTCCCAGCAGACAAGACCCCAGTCCGGCTCGAGGGCCACGGTCAGCAGTCGCTCGGTCCCGACCCGGAGAGCGTCCACGAGGTGCCAGACGTACATCGCCGCCGACCACCGGCCGTTCACCCGTCGGTACGGGTCGGACACGGCAGAGAGCGCGACAGCCACTGTCGCGGGAGCTGCCGTCACGTCCTCGACAGCCCCAGAGGCGCTGCCGTTCCAGTCGAAGCCGCACTCCTCGCACACGGGGACAGCGGGTTGCCACCGCATGACGCGACCGTACCCCCGCGCCTCCCGGCCGCGACGCCGTGCTCCCCGGGCCCCACGCGCGAGGGCGGCATCACCGCCCCTCGAGGACCGCCTTCAACCTGGCGAGGTCCTCGTGGACCGCAGCGGCGTCGGCGGCGAACTCCGCATCGCTCATCCCCGGCCGGAGCCGCAGCGTGAACACGACCTCGCACTCATCCGCCCCGTCCGGGATGACCCGCATCGGGTTCAGCACGCTCTCCCCCGACGGCAGCACCACCTCGTGGTCGAGCACCCCGAACTGGTTGCGGGACGCGAAGCGGACGGTGACCCGGCCCATCGGGGACTGCGTGGACCACTCCCCTTCCGGCGACTGCTCAACGGTCGCGCCGGCCAACCCCGCCGCCCACGTCGGCAGGTTCCGGGGGTCGGCCGCGTAGTCGTAGACCACGTCCGCCGGACGCTCGATGGCGATGCTGAGGTGCTGGGAGCGGACGTTCATGTCGCCAACGTAGGTGGTGCGACCGACGTCAACGGTGCAACCAGGACGGCGCACCCGACGTCACGCACGCCCGACGTCACGTCGGCCGCGCGGCCACGTCCGCGAACGCGGCCGGCCGTCGCGTCATGGGATACGTCGCGAAGTACAGCCGGTCCACGAGGCCCTCGTGGTCGCGGACGACCTCGAGCAGCTCACCGCGTTCGCGTCCCTCGACCGCCCGGAACCGGTCCAGCCCGTCGGGCTCGAACCGCGTCTCGGACAGCTTCGGCCCGCCCGGGACCCGCGCCCACAGCTGGTCGTCGCGGACCTCGAGGACGATCTCCGACCCCTCGGTCCACCAGCTGCCCAGGATCCCGTCGAGGTGGGGCTGCGGTGACGACGGCTGCCAGACTTGGTCGGCCTCGGGTTCGCGGTCGAGCACGGCGGCTACGAGCTGACCGGCCAGACCGAGCGGTTCGGCGCCCGCCGTGGAGTTCGCGAACACCACCGCCCCCACGCCGTCCGAGCGGCGGACGCGCAGGCCGGTGACGAAGCCGGGCATACCGCCGGCGTGACCTGCCATCACCCGCCCACCCACGCGCTGCAGGTCGTAGCCGAGGCCGTATGCACGGGTCCACTCCTCGGGGTCGATCATGATGAGCGGCCGGCACATCTCGTCGACGGTGTCGGGCCGCAGCACCTCCTCGACCGGGTCCGCGAGGAACGCGGCATAGCGCCCCAGGTCGGCGACAGTGCTCCACAACCCGCCCACCGGCGCGGTCGCGGCCAGCTCGACGAGCGGCTCCTCGACCGGGACGCCGGTGTGCGGGTGCACGTAGTAGCCGCGTGCCCGCGACTGCTCGTCCGGCACCAACCCGGTATGCCGCATCCCCAGCGGCCGCAGGATGCGCGCCCTGACCGCCTCCTCCCAGGGGCGGCCGTCGACCTGCTCGACGATCTCGCCCAGCAGGGCGTAGGCGAGGTTGGAGTAGTGGAACGCGTAGTGGGCGGGCAGCACCTGCTCGGCGTCCTCCAGCTCGCGCAGGAGCCGATCGCGGTCGGGTGGCTGCAGCCCCTCCCAGATCCGCCCCACCGGCTCGCGCTGCAGCCCGGACGCGTGAGCCAGCACCTGCCGGACCGTCACCGCGCCGTGCCGGGTCCCTGGCAGGAACGTCGACAGCGGAGCGTCGAGCGACAGCTTCCCCTCGTCGCGCAGCGCCATGAGGACGACCGCGGTGAAGGTCTTGGTCACCGAACCGATCAGGAACTGGGTGTCGTCGTCGGCGGGAGCTGCCGGGTCCAACCGGCCGGAGCCGACATGGGCCGACCACCCCAGCCGGCCGTGCCGCACGACACCCACGCTCAGGCCTGGGGTGCGCCAGTCGTGCTGGGCCTGTCGGGCGAGCCGGTCCAGTTCCCGAACGGTGCTGTCCTGCAACGGTTCTGCCGGAGGACTCATTCGGCGGCCCGGAGGCTCATCGGACCGTAGACGACCTCGTTCTCGTGCAGCAGCGTGACCGTCTCCACCCCCGCGTCGGCCAGCTCGTGCCAGGACTCCCCCAGCCAGCTCTCGGCGTCGCTCTGCGTGGGGAACGGCGCGATCGTCGAGCCGCCCGGCGTCATCGGCGCCCCGTTGGCGTCCTGGTAGGTCCACGTCCACGAGTCCGTCATGGCCTCAACACTAACCAGCGCCTGCGACGCCCTCCCGTCGTGTGCGCCCTGGCGCTCCAAGCGTTGTCGCTCAGGCCCTCTCGGTGACGCCGGCGGCATCGAACGTCGCCACCTCCCGCAGGACCCGCGCGGCCGCCTGCACGAGCGGGACGGCGAGCGCGGCGCCCGAGCCCTCCCCGAGCCGGAGGCCCAGGTCGACCAGTGGCTCCAGCCCGAGGTGCTCCAGCGCCACCGTCGCGGCCGGCTCGGCCGACCGGTGCCCGGCGACCCAGTAGCCGACGGCGTCCGGGCACAGCGCGTGCGCCACCAGTGCGGCGGAGCAGGCGATCACCCCGTCCAGCACCACAGGGGTATGCCGTGCCGCAGCTCCCAGCAGCAGCCCCACCAGGCCGGCGTGCTCCAGTCCCCCCACCGCGGCGAGCACGTCCATCGCCGACGAATCGCCGCCGATCCCGTTGCGTTCCAAGGCCTGTCGCACCACCTGCACTTTCGTGCGCAGCACGTCGCCGTCGACACCGGTCCCCCGTCCGGTGACCACCTCGGGCGACGCGCCGGTCAGGGCGCCGATGAGCGCCGCCGAGGCGGTGGTGTTGGCGATCCCCATGTCGCCGGTGACCACCAGCCGGTGCCCGTCCCGGACGAGGCGCTCGGCGACCTCGATCCCGACCTCGACCGCCTGCACCGCCTGCCCTGTCGTCATGGCCGGACCGAGCGTCATGTCGGCCGTGCCGCGGGCAACGTTGCGTGACAACAGTCCCGGAGCCTCCGGCACCTCCGCGGCCACTCCGACGTCCACGACCACCACCTCGGCGGCGAGCTGCCGCCCGAGGGCGTTGATGACGGCGCCGCCGGCGAGGAAGTTCGCCACCATCTGCGCGGTGACCTCCTGCGGCCACGGCGTGACGCCTTGGGCGTGCACACCGTGGTCCCCGGCGAAGACGGCGACGGCCACGGGCTCGGGCAGCGGAGGCGGGCACACGGCATACATCCCGCAGAGGCGAGCACCGAGGTCCTCGAGCCTGCCGAGCGAGCCCGGGGGCTTGGTGAGGCGCGACTGCCGCTCCTGCGCGGCGCGGACGGCGTCCCCGTCGACGGGGCGGATGGCGGCCAGGGTCTCGGTCAGCAGCGACGGCACGGGTTCTCCTTCGGGTCGGCCGGAGCCTACATTGGCGGCCATGACGCCCTCCGAGATCAACGCCGCCCTGCCACTGCTCGATGAGTCCTGGGGGCGCGCCCTGTGCGTCGTGGCCCATCCGGACGACCTGGAGTACGGCACCGCGGCGGCGGTGCACCGTTGGGTCGGGCAGGGCAAGCAGGTGTCCTACCTGCTCGCCACCCGCGGCGAGGCGGGGATCGACGGACTGTCGCCGCAGGAGGCGGCGCCCCTGCGCGAGCAGGAAGAGCGCGACGGCGCGCACCACGTCGGCGTGGACGTGGTGGAATTCCTCGACCAGCGCGACGGAGTCGTCGAGTACGGCCTGGGCCTGCGCCGCGACCTCGCCCGCGCGATCCGGCGGCACCGCCCCGAGGTCGTCGTCGGCATCACGCACCGCGAGCGCTTCATGGGCGGTGGCACCAACCAGGCCGACCACCGGGCGGTCGGTTTGGCCGCCCTCGACGCCAGCAAGGACGCCGGCAACCGGTGGATCTTTCCCGAGCTCGCCGAGCAGGGGCTCGAGCCGTGGTCCGGGGTGCGGATGGTGTGCTTCTCCGGCTCTCCCGAGCCGACCCACGGGCTGGACGTGACCGGTCACCTGGAGCCGGCCGTCGCCTCGCTGGAGGCGCACCGGCAGTACCTCGCCGGACTGTCCGGTGGCCACCCGGCACCGGCCGAGCTGCTGCAGACGATCCTCGGCGGGGCCGGCGAGCGACTCGGTGTGGAGCACGCCTTGCTGTTCGAGGTCTTCGACCTCTAAGTAATCGGCTCCCACCACGGGTGGGTCGTAGCCGTCGAAGAAGGCGCGCGGCGGCCGACCAGCGGGAGGCCACGGGCGATGCCACAGTGGAGGGCATGCGTTCGGAGACCTTCAGCGTGCGGACCGGCAACCGGGACACCGTGCTCGACCTCACCCGTCAGTGCGCGTCGTTCGCCGGCGAGGAGGGCGACGGGCTGCTGCACGTCTTCGTGCCGCACGCCACCGCCGGCCTCGCGATCCTCGAGACCGGCGCCGGCAGCGACGACGACCTGCTGGCAGCGCTCGGTGACCTGCTGCCGGCGGACGACCGCTGGCGTCACCAGCACGGCTCCCCGGGACACGGACGCTCCCACGTGCTGCCGGCGCTCGTGCCGCCCTACCTCACGGTGCCCGTGCTCGACGGACAGCTGCAGCTCGGCACCTGGCAGAGCATCTGCCTGGTCGACCTGAACGTCGACAACCACGAGCGGCAGGTCCGGCTGTCCTTCCTGGCGGGCTGAGCCCATGGCCGACCAGCGGGAACAGCGCCAGCAAGAACAGGACCGACAGGAGCAGGACCGGCAGGAGCCGCGCCCCCAGCCCCATCAGCCGGACCAGCGCCGGGTCCGGCCGGTCGACATGGGGCCGGCAGCCAGCGGCTCCGGGGAGGGCGAGAGCACCAGGACGGTGCTGATCGCCTTCGGCGCCAACCTGATCATCGCCCTGGCCAAGAGCGCGGCCGCGTTCTTGAGCCACTCGGCGTCGATGATGGCCGAGGCCGCGCACTCGTGGGCGGACACCGGCAACGAGGTGCTGCTCATCGTGGCGGACCGGCGCTCGCGCAAGGCGCCCGACCGCGACCATCCGCTCGGCTACGGCCGGGAGGCCTACGTCTGGTCGCTGTTCGCGGCTATGGGGCTGTTCATCGCCGGGTCCGTGGTCTCCCTCTTCCGCGGCGTCCAGGAGCTGTTGCACCCCGAGCCCGGCGGCGACTTCCTGATCAGCTACATCGTCCTGGCCGTGGCGTTCATCTTCGAGGGCATCTCGTTCACGCGCTCGACCAAACAGGCCAGACCGGAGGCGAAGTCGCTGCAACGGGACCTGATCGACCACGTCCTGGAGACCTCGGACCCGACGCTGCGCGCGGTGTTCTTCGAGGACGCCGCCGCACTCATCGGCCTCGTGCTCGCCGGCGGCGGCCTCGCCCTGCACCAGGTCACCGGGAACCCGGTCTTCGATGCGCTCGGCTCCCTGCTCATCGGGCTGCTGCTCGCCGGCACGGCCTACATCCTGCTCGACCGCAACCGCGAGTTCATCGTCGGCGAGGAGGCCGCCCCGGCGGTGCGTGCCGCGACCATCAGGTCACTGCTGGAGATGCCCGAGATCGACCGGGTCACCTACCTGCGCCTCGAGGTCGTCGGCCCGCGGCACATCTACGTCGTCGGGGACGTCGACGTCACCGGCGACGAGGCCGAGCCGGAGGTCGCCCGGACGCTGCGCTACCTCGAGGCCCGGCTGCGTGAGTCGCCTGCCGTCGTCGACGCGGTGCTCAGCCTCTCGGTCAAGGACGAGCCCAGCATCACCGAGTGACGCCGCCGCCGAGTCCCAGCAACCGCAGCAGTGCTCGGGTGTCGAGGTGCTCCTCGACCGCGTCGGCGAGCCGCTCCAGCATCTGCTCGCGTCGCTGCGCGAAGCCCGGCGCGTCGGTCCGCGCAGCCCACCGCACCCCCGCCTGTCGCGCGGCCTCGGTGAGGAACGCCCGCCGGAACCCGTCGTTCTCGAACGTCCCGTGCCACGTCGTGCCCCACACCGCACCGCGACGCCACCCGTCGAGAAACGGCTCGCACTCCCCCGCGGCAACGGCCCCGCCCGCGGAGCGGGCTGCCCCGGGGGTCGCGCCCGCCAGTTCCACAACGCCGTGGTGGATCTCGTATGCCGTCACGGCGTGACCGCGCCACGCACCTGCCGGTGTGCCCAGCCGCTTGGCACGCTCGAAGCGCACCGTGGTGGGCAGCAGTCCCAGCCCCTCGGCTGCGGCCGGCTTCCCCGCCTCGACCCCGTCCGGGTCCTCGATGCGCTCGGCCAGCACCTGGTAGCCCCCGCAGACCCCGACGACCGGCCGGCCCCGCGCTGCCCGAGCCCGCAGGGCGCGGTCCAGCCCCCGCTCACGCAGCCACGCGAGGTCGGAGAGCACCGCCCGCGAACCGGGCAGCAGCACCAGGTCGGCCCCGGCGACCACGTCGGGGTCGGCAGTCACCCGCACGTCGACGCCCGGTTCGGCGGCGAGCGCGTCGACGTCGGTGGTGTTGGAGATGCGCGGGAACCGCGCGACCGCGACCGACAGCACCCCGCATCCGGATTGCGTGCCCGCCCGGTCGTCCGGGCCCCCGCCAGACGCGAGCGGCGGGCCTGACTCGGCACCCGACCAGCCGGCCACGGCGAGGGCGTCCTCACCGTCCAGCCACACGTCATACAGGAAGGGCAGGACGCCGAGGACCGATCGCCCGGTGCGCTCCTCCAGGGTGCGCAGACCCGGCTGCAGCAGACCGAGGTCGCCGCGGAACTTGTTGATGATCCAGCCGTGCACCAGTTCGGCGTCGGCCGGGTCGAGCAGGGCAAGCGTGCCGTACATCGCGGCGAGCACCCCGCCCCGGTCGATGTCACCGACGACCACCACGGGCAGGTCCCTCGCGCGGGCGAGGCCGAGGTTGACGTAGTCGCCTTCGCGGAGGTTGACCTCGGCCGGGCTGCCGGCGCCCTCGGCGACGACGACGTCGAACCGGGACGCGAGGTCGTCGAACGCCGCAAACGCATGCTCTGCCAACGTCACCCGCGCAGTGGCCCACTCCCCCGCCCGCAGCTCACCCCAGGGCCGGCCCAGCAGCACCACGTGGGAGCGCAGGTCCGAGCCGGGCTTGAGCAGCACCGGGTTCATCGCCGCCTCGGGCACGGCCCGGGCGGCCAGCGCCTGCAGCCACTGCGCCCGGCCGATCTCCGCGCCGTCGACGCAGACCATGGAGTTGTTCGACATGTTCTGGCTCTTGAACGGCGCCACTCGCACGCCACGGCGGGACAGCCACCGGCACAGCGCGGCCGTGACGAGGCTCTTGCCCGCGTCGGAGGTGGTGCCCGCGACAAGCAGACCACGTCCGGTGGTCGGGCGCGGCGCCGGCAACGGGTCCATCGGTGCTCCTTCGCTTTGACGCCGGGGTGGCGCGCGTGGGACTGTTCGGGGTACCGAACGCCCGCGGTCAGGGGAAGCCGGTCGAAATCCGGCGCTGACCCGCAACCGTGGGCCGTCGCGGCACCGCCACCGGCTGGGCCGACCCGATCCCAGGGACCGCCCCGCTCGGGGACACTGTGCCACGACGGCGAGCCGGAGCACCTACGGCGGGCATCGGCTCCCTTTGTCCGTCGTGGTATGCGGATCGGAGCTGCAGAGGCGATGGCGCCCGTGCCACCGGACTCTCCCGCCCCCGTCCGCGAGGAGGTCTGGAATGTCTCTCTCGCGTGCGCATCGTTCCCCGCGGTCGTCCCGACCGCTCGCGCTCGTCACCCTCGCCGCCCTCGTGGCGGCCCTGTTCACCGCACTCGTGCTCCCCGCCGGAGCCGCGCACGCCGCGTCCTACCGCTTCTGGGGCTACTACCACCTGCATCAGGGCACGTGGCAGTTCGCGCAGAAGGGCCCCGACCAGGTCACGCCCAAGAACGGCAGCGTCGAGGGGTGGCGCTTCGCCCTCGCCGACCAGAGCACGCCGCGGTTCCCGCGGGCCACCCCGAGCTTTCAGGACATCTGCGGCAGCACCACGGCCGCTACCGGCAAGAAGCGGGTCGCGGTCGTGCTCGACTTCGGCCGCCCGGTCGACGGCGGCGCCGGGGCCAAGCCCCCTGCCCCCAAGGCCGACTGCGCGGTCGTCGACTCGGCGGCCAGCGGCGCGGAGGTACTCGCCGCGGTGGCGCAGGTGCGGTCCGACAAGGGCCTCATCTGCGGCGTGGACGGCTACCCGCAGAGCGGTTGCGGCGGTGAGGTGAAGAGCGTGCCGGCCGCGGCGAAGGCCCCCGACAAGAAGGTCACCCTCGCGCCGGCCTCCACCACCCCCACCGCGAGCGCGTCCGCGTCGACCACGCAGGCGGCGGGCGGCCAGTCGACCAAGGCAGCCGGCAGCAACACGTCCACCAGCCAGACGTCCAGCAGCAGCTCGGGCAGCTCCACCGCCACGTGGGTGGGCTCCGCCATCGCCATCCTGATCGTCGCGGCCCTGGCCGTCGTGACGCTGCAACGACGCCGCCGGGACTGAAGGACCCGGGTCCCGTCGTGCGCGCCGCCGACCGCCTCGGACTGCCCCGCCTGCTCCACCCCGTCGCGTGGTGGGCCTGGGGGCTGGGCCTGGCGACGGCTGCCTCGCGCACGACGAACCCGGTCCTGCTCCTGCTCGTCCTCGCGGTCGCCACGTGGTGCGTGCTGGAGCGGCGCGAGTCCGGACGGCCCGGGACCTTCGCGATGTTCCTGTGGATCGGGCTGTTCGCGATCGTGCTGCGGGTGGTGATGGCGGCGCTGCTCGGCGGCGGGGTCACCGGCCGGGTGGTCCTCTTCCGCCTGCCCGAGATCCCGCTGCCCGCCTGGACCTCGGGAGTCCGGGTCGGCGGCGCGGTCACCGCCGAGGGCCTGTATGCCGCCGCGTGCGAGGGACTGCGCCTCGCCGCGATCCTCGTGTGCCTCGGTGCCGCCAACTCCTTGGCGAGCCCACGTCGCCTGCTGCGCTACCTCCCGGCCACCCTGTATGACGTGGGCACGGCCGTCGTGGTCGGCCTCACCTTCGCCCCGCAGCTGGCGCACGAGGCGGCCCGGGTCCGGGCCGCCCGCCGCCTGCGGGGCCACTCCGGCAGGGGGCTGCGTGAGCTCGCCCGGCTGCTGGTCCCCGTCCTGGAGAACGCCTTCGAGCGGTCGATGGAGCTGGCCGCCTCCATGGAGTCGCGCGGCTACGGCCGGGCCGTGCGGCGCAGCACGGGCAGCCGCCGCACCGCCAGCACGCTGGCCCTCGTGGGCCTGCTCGGCGTCGTCGCCGGGCTCTACGGACTGCTGGACGCCTCCACCCCCGAGCTGCTCGGCTTGCCGCTGCTTCTCGCGGGGGCGCTCGTCGCCACCGCGGCGCTGTGGGCCGGCGCTCGACGGGATCGGCGCAGCGGCTACCGGCGCGACCCGTGGGGCCTGCCGGAGTGGGGCGTGCTCGCTTGCGGCGTCGCGCCCGCCGTGGTCCTGGTCGTCGCCAGCGGACGAGCCTGGCCGGGGATCGTCCCGGTCCAGGTGCCGCTGACCTTCCCGGCGGTGCCGGTCGTGGCCGTGGTCGGCATCGCCGCGGCGGCACTGGCGGCCACCGTTTCTCCTGTCCCGCCGCGCCGGGCCGAGCTGCGGGCGGCGACGTCGGGCGCCACACCCACGGCGGTGTCGCCGTGATCGCCCCGGTGATCGAGCTGCAGGACGTCACCGTCCGGTTCGACGGCCGGGACCGTCCTGCGCTGGACGCGGTGTCGTTCGCGGTGCCCGAGGGCGAGCTGGTGCTCGTGGTCGGCCCCACCGGCAGCGGCAAGTCGACCCTGCTGCGCTGCCTGAACGGCCTGGTGCCCCACTTCACCGGAGGGCACCTGGCCGGCCACGTCGTGGTGGTCGGACGGGACACCCGTGAGCACCGGCCGCGCGACCTCGCCGACCTCGTCGGCATGGTCGGGCAGGACCCGGCCTCCTCGTTCGTCACCGACACCGTCGAGGAGGAGATCGCCTACGGCATGGAGCTGCTCGGGCTCGGCCCGCAGGCGATGCGCCGGCGCGTCGAGGAGACGCTCGACGTCCTCGGGCTGGCCGACCTGCGGCACCGGCCGCTCACCGAGCTCTCCGGCGGGCAGCAGCAGCGGGTGGCGATCGGTGCCGTCTTCGCCGCCGGACCACGGATCCTCGTGCTCGACGAGCCGACGTCGGCGCTCGACCCGGTGGCCGCCGAGGACGTCCTCGCCGCCCTGCACCGGCTCGTGCACGACCTCGGTGTCACCGTCGTGCTGGCCGAGCACCGGTTGGAGCGGGTGATCCACCACGCCGACGACGTGCTGCTCGTCGACGACGGCCGCGTGTCCTCGATGCTGGCGCCCGAGGAGGCCATGGCCGTCTCCCGGGTCTACCCGCCGGTCATCGGACTCGGGCGGCTCGCGCACTGGTCGCCGCTGCCGCTGTCCGTGCGCGACGCCCGGCGCCGGGCGGGCGAGCTGCGCGGGCGCCTCGACCCGGACGCGGCCGTGGCAGACCCGCGCACGGCCACGGCCAGCGCGACGGATACGACAGCGAACGACGGCACGGCAGCGAACAACGGCACGGCAGCGAGCAGCGGCGCGGGCGGGGCCACCGGCACCACAACGGGCAGCATCGCGCACCTGCGCCGCCTGCTCGTGCACCGCGACACCGTGACCGCCCTGCGCGACGTCACCCTCGACCTCGCCCCCGGCTCGGTCACCGCGCTCATGGGCCGCAACGGCGCCGGGAAGTCCACGCTGCTCGCCACGCTCGCCGGACAGCTGCGCCCCACCGCCGGGGTGGTCTCGGTCGACGGTGTCGTCCCCGCCGAGACCGCACCAGCACAGTTGGTCAAGCGGGTCGGGCTCGTCCCGCAGGACTGCGAGGTGCTGCTCTACGCCGACTCGGTGGCCGCCGAGTGCGCCGGCGCGGACGCCGACTTCGGCGTTGCCCCCGGGACGACCGCGGCGCTGCTCGCCCGGCTCGCCGGCGACCTCGACCCCGCCACCCACCCCCGCGACCTGTCCGAGGGACAACGGCTCGCCCTGGCCCTGTCGATCATCCTGGCCGGGCAACCGCGGGTCCTCCTGCTCGACGAGCCCACGCGCGGGCTCGACTACGCCGCCAAGGCGCGACTGGCCGGCATACTGCGGGAACTCACCGGGCGTGGGCACGCCGTGGTGCTGGCCACCCACGACGTCGAGATCGTCGCCGACGTGGCCGACCGGGTGCTGATCCTCGCCGAGGGCGAGGTGGTGGCGGACGGGCCGGCCCCTCGGGTGCTGACCGGCTCCCCCGCCTTCGCGCCGCAGGTCGCCAAGATCCTGCAGCCGCTGCCCTTCCTCACCGTGGACGCCGTCGCCGAGGCCCTGGAGCGTGCCTCGTGAGCCGCGCGGCCGCGCCCCTCCGCCGCGAGCGGCCGGCGCCGGCGCCCCCCACCGGCGAGGGCCGGGAGCCGTTGCGCTTCCGGTGGCCAGCTGCGGTGAGCCTCGGGCTGGTCAGCCTCGTCGGCGTGGCGGCGTTCGGGTGGCCGTTCGTGGTCAGCTCGCCCCAGGCCCTCGCGCACGGGCAGGACGCGCCGTGGTTCTTCGCCGTGCTGCTCGGACTGCTGGCGCTGGTGGTGCTCGCCGAGATCGCCGCGGGCGGGCTGGACGCCAAGACCGTCGCCGTCCTCGGCGTGCTCACGGCGGCCGGTGGCGCGCTGCGGGTCGTCAGCGCCGGCACCGCGGGGCTGGAGCCGATGTTCTTCCTCATCGTCCTCGCCGGGCGGGTGCTGGGGCGCAGCCTCGGTTTCGTCGTGGGCGCCCTGGCCCTGGTGACCGGCGCGTTCCTCACCGGCGGTGTCGGGCCGTGGCTGCCGTTCCAGATGATCTGCATGGGGTGGGTCGGGCTCGGTGCGGCCCTCCTGCCCCCGCTGCGGGGTCTGCCTGAGCGGCTCCTGCTGGCCGGCTACGGGCTGGTGTCCGGGATGCTCTACGGTGCCGCGATGAACCTGTGGTTCTGGCCGTTCATGGGCGCGAGCGCACCGCAGGGCGCCGGCTTCGTGCCCGGTGCCGACGCCGCCACCAACCTGGGCCACTACGCCGTCTTCTACGTCGCGACCTCCCTCACGTGGGACCTGCCCCGCGGGCTGCTCACCGCCGCGCTGGTGCTCATCGCCGGCCGGCCGGTCCTCGGCACCCTGCGCCGGGCGGTCCGCCGGGCCTCGTTCGGGGCCGCCCCGACCTTCGGCGAGACGTCGCCGTGACGCGCACCCTCGTGCTCGGTGGCGCGCGCAGCGGCAAGAGCCGGCACGCCGAGGCCCTCCTCGCCCGACACGACGTCGTCACCTACGTCGCCCCGGGTCCGCCCGTCGACGACGCCGATCCCGAGTGGCGGCAACGCGTGGAGCGCCACCGCGCCCGGCGACCGCACGCGTGGCGCACCGCCGAGACCGGCGACGTCGCCGCGGTGCTGCGCACCGCGGACAGCCCCGTGCTGGTCGACTGCCTGGCCACCTGGCTGACCCGGGTCGTCGACGACGTGGACGGGTGGCGCCGGCCCGATGGCGTCTCCGCTCACGTGGCCGAGCGCACCGAGGACCTGCTCGCCGCGTGGCGATCGGCGGCGTGCGACGTGGTCGCCGTGACCAACGAGGTCGGTATGGCGGTCGTGCCCGCGACCGCGTCCGGTCGCCTGTTCCGCGACGAGCTCGGCCGGCTCAACGCCGCGGTCAGTGCCGCCAGCGAGCGGGTGCACCTCGTCGTCGCCGGCCGGGTGCTGGACCTGTCGGCGTGCCCGGTGGTCGGGCCGTGAGCAGGTCCTCGGAGGGCGGGGTGTCCGCCTCCGCCGCGCGGCGCGGGCGGGCGGGGCGCCCGGTCTGGCTGGACGGCCTGCTGCTCGCGGTGGGGACGCTGACGGCGGTGCCGGTGCCGCCGCCCAGCCGGGTGGACCGCCGGGTCGCCGGTCACGCCATGGCCCTGGCGCCCGTGGCGATGGTCCCGGGGCTGGTCGTCCTCGCGGTCGCCGAGGTGGTGGCCATGCTCTCCGGCATGGCGACGCTGCTGCTCGGCGCGCTGGCCGTCGCGGCCCTGGCCCTGTTCACCCGCGGGCTGCACCTCGACGGGCTGGCCGACACCGCCGACGGCCTGTCCGCCGGCGACGACCGGGAGCGCGCCCTCGCGGTGATGCGGCGCAGCGACATCGGGCCCTCCGGGGTCGCCGCCGTCGTGCTCGTCCTGCTCGTGCAGGTCTCCGCGCTCACGGTCCTGTTCAGCTCGATCGTCGGCGGGGCGCTCGCGTGCCTGTGCCTGCTGCTGAGCCGCCAGCTGTTGGCCTGGACCTGCCTGCGGGACGTGCCCGCCGCCCGCCCGGAGGGTCTCGGCGCCACCGTCGCCGGCAGCGTGGGCACCGCTGCCGCTGCCGTCGGGCTGCTGGTCGTCACCCTGCTCGGCATCGGCGGGGTCCTGCTCTCCGGTGCGCAGGCACTCTGGTGGCTGCCGGTGCCCACGGTGGCGGTCGGCATACTCACCGGATCGCTGGTCACGCGACGTGCGGTGCGCCGGCTCGGCGGGATCACCGGGGACGTGCTCGGCGCGGTCGTCGAGATCGGGTTCACCGCGGTGCTGGCGGCGGCCGCCATCCTGGTGGGGGTCCTGTCGGTCTGAGCGGGCCGTGCCCGGAGGCCGCGCCGCGCGGGGACCGGACCGACCCCTCGCCCGGCGAGAAGTGTTGCGCCCACCGGCGGGGCGCGGGAAGGTGTGCGGTGGCTCGTTCAGCCCGGTGAAGGAGACCCACCATGCACCCTGCTCGTCGTCCCCGTCGTCGAATCCTCCTCGGTGCCGGCTGCGTCGCCGCCGCTGCCGCCACCGCGCTGGCCACGGCCGGCCCACCCGCGGCCGCCGGTCCCGGCGGTGGGGCCGGGCACGAGCCGAAGCAGCCGGTCGCGACCGGCCGGGGTGGCGCGGTCGCCTCGGTCGACCTCGACGCCTCCCGAGCTGGTATCAGCGTCCTGCGTCGTGGCGGCAACGCGATCGACGCTGCAGTGGCGACAGCGGCGACCCTCGGGGTGACCGAGCCGTTCGTGGCCGGCCCCGGTGGCGGCGGCTTCATGGTCGTCTACCTGGCCAAGCAGCACCGCGTGATCACCATCGACGGCCGCGAGACCTGCCCCGCAGCCTGCACCACGGACCTGTTCGTCGAGAACGGGAAACCGTTGGGGTTCGAGGAAGCGCGCCACTCCGGCCTCGCCGTCGGCGTCCCCGGAATGGTCGACACGTGGGCGCAGGCCGCGAAGCGCTACGGCAAGCGCAGCTTCGCCCAGGACCTGCAACCGGCCATCCAGCGCGCGCGGCGCGGGTTCATCGTCGACGACACGTTCGTGCAGGAGACCAAGGAGTCGCTCGCCGACCTGCAGGCCTTCACCTCCAGCCGCCGGCTCTTCCTCAAGGACGGCCAGCCGCTGCCCGTCGGGACCCGGCTGCGCAACCCGGACCTCGCACGCACCTACCGGCTGCTGGCCCAGCACGGCCCGCGCTACCTGTATGACGGTCCGCTGGCCACGGCGATCGCCCGCACCGTCCAGCACCCTCCCGTGTGGAAGGGCACCCCGCTGAACGTGCGACCGGGCATCATGACGACCAAGGACCTGGCGCGCTACCACGCCGAGGAGCCGGCGCCGACCCACGTGGCCTACCGCGGCTACGACGTCTACGGCATGCCACCGCCCTCCTCCGGCGGGTCGACCACCGGCGAGGCGCTCAACATCCTCTCCGGCTATCCGATGTCGAGCGAGTCGCGCGCGCTGGCGCTGCACCACTACCTCGAGTCCCTGCGCTACTCCTTCGCCGACCGCAACCGCTACGTCGGGGACCCGGACTACGTGGACGTGCCGTTGCACGGGCTGCTCGACCCGGCGTTCGCGGCGACGCGCCGGTGCCTGATCACCGACCAGGCCGCCGCGAGCCCGGTCGCACCCGGTGACCCTCACCCGCCGTACACCGGCTGCTCATCTGGTGGCACCGCCGCGCCGGCCCCCGACCACGAGCAGTCGACGAACAACATCGTCACCGCCGACAAGTGGGGCAACGTCGTGGCCTACACCAACACGATCGAGCACTTCGCCGGGACCGGGATGACGGTGCCCGGCTACGGGTTCCTGCTCAACAACGAGATGACCGACTTCGACTTCGTCCCGGCGACCCCGGGCACTCCGGACGTGAACCTGCCTGCCGGCGGCAAGATCCCGCGCTCGAGCATGAACCCGACGGTGGTGCTGCGCGACGGCAAGCCGGCCTTCGCGGTGGGCAGCCCGGGCGGCGCCACGATCATCACCACGGTCCTGCAGATCCTCATCAACCGCATCGACTTCGGGATGTCGATGGAGCAGGCGATCGCCGCTCCGCGCGTGGGCAACTTCAACACCCCGACGAGCTTCGCCGAACAGGCGTTCCTCGACTCGCCGGTCGCGAAGCAGCTCGAGGACGAACACGGGCAGAAGTTCAGCCTCGTCACCGGACCGCTCCAGCTGGACAAGGAGATCGGAGCCGCGACGGCGGTGGAACTGTTGAGCGGCAACCGCTTCCGGGCCGATGCCGAGCCGGTTCGTCGTGGCGGCGGGTCGGCCCTGGTCGTGCGACCGAACTGACCGATCCCCGTCACCGACACCGAAACCGCCGGTGCCGCCGTGTTCCCGTCTCGGCAGCGTCGCCCTACGAGGTCCCGGCGAAGCGGTCCGGGAACTGGGCCACGATGCCGGCCGTGAGCATGTCGGCCATCTGCAGCATGTGGGCTTCGGCCGCGTCGTAGTCGACGATCGACTGGGCGTAGTGGCCTGTGAGCTGTTCGCCGGCGTAGGTGATCGTCTGGGTGATGTGGCGACGCATCATCGTGCGCATCTCCGCCCGCTGCCAATGCGGGTTCGCCCCGGCGAGGAAGTCGGCAATCTGTCGGGCGTTGGCGTACCACGCGACGACGGCGGTGTGCAGCGCCGCAGCGTCACCGGCCCGGGCAGCGACCAGCACGGGAACCGCGTCCTTGATGTGCGTGGTCAGCAGGGCGGTGAGCCGCGCAGCGGCAGCCTGGCCGTAGTAGGGCTCGATGGCGGCGCCGAGGTCAGCCTGGTTGGTGAGCAAGCGGTCCAGCGTCGGCGGCAGTCCCCTCGTGTCGGCCGCGAAGGCCGCGACCGTCGCATAGGTCCATTCCATGTGCTGCTCCCAGAGCAGCCGCATGCGCGTCCGCAGGCGTTCCTCGCTCGTGCTCCGGTGGACGGTCCGGAAGGACGAGGGCTGCGTAGCCCGCAGCTGGGCGGGCTGGGCGGAGACGGGGATGGCCTCGCCTTGGGCCTGCACGAGACCGCATCCGGACAGGACCACGGCCAGGGTGAGGCCGGCCGCGCCGGCAGCCGTACCAGCGCGCAGGGTGGAAGGTCGTCGCACGTTCATCGGGGTTCCTTTCGACGGATCGTGCCCCGTGAGTGTCGCCGGGCCCGCCGTCTCTTACCGCGATGACCGCGATGACCGCGAAGAACGGTCGGGAATGCTGGGTCGGTAAGAACTGTCCCCGTCGCGACACCAACAGCTGTGCCTCAGCGTGGTCGATCGTGGTTGCCCGCCATGGCTGGCCGCGCGCATCCTTGGGACCAGGGCCGACCGCCCGGAGTGAGGTGAGGGCATGACCGCCGTTCCTGCACGCCAACGCTCCATCCCGGTCGGCTTCCCCATCGACCCGGAGCAGTGGGCGGGAGCGACCGACGAGGACTGGGTGGCCGTGCTGAGCCTGCCCGGCCCGGATCGCGACGAGGCGATCCGCGTGCTGCACCGGCTGCTGCAGCGTGCCGCACGCCACCAGGTCGGACGTATGCCGGCAGCGGTCCACCTGGGTGCCACCCAGCGTGAGGAGATCGTGCAGACGGCGGCCGACGAGGCGACGGTGGCGGTGCTCAGGAGGCTGTCCTCGTTCGAGGGACGCAGTCGTTTCACCACGTGGGCGTTCAAGTTCGGCATCCTGCACGCTGCCGTCGAGGTGCGCCGGATGACCTGGCGCCGGCGGGAGGTCGACCTCGCCCTCCTCGCCGAACCGGTCGCGACCAGCGCCGGGCCCGACCGCATTGTCGAGGGCGCGGCGTTCACGACTGCGGTCGCCGAAGCCATCCAGCGGGTGCTCACCGACCACCAGCGGCTGGTCGCGCTGGCCCTGCTGGTGCACGAGGTGCCGATCGACGTGCTGGCCGAGCGGCTCGGCAGCAACCGCAACGCGGTGTACAAGACGTTGCACGATGCCCGGGTCCGGCTGCGTGCCGAACTGACCCGGACCGGATTCCTCGGTGAGGAGGGGACATGATGACCCGGCGGCCGCACACCATCAACCTCGAGGGCGCCCGGCGTCTGACCCAGGACGCGGAGCCGTTCCTGTCGTGCGACGACTGCTTCGACCAGGTGGACGCCGTCGTCGACGACCTCCTGGATGGCACGGGTCTCCCGCCCGCCCCGTTCCGCGCGCACCTGGCGGGCTGCCCCGGCTGCCACGAGGAGGCCATGGCACTCCTCGCCCTGGTCGCCGCCGACACCGGACGCGACCCCGCCGGGGCGCTGCGACGCCTCGAACGGCTGGTGGCGGCGCGCAGCTCCTGAGGCCGGGCCCGGGCTGGGCGCGTTTCCCATCGGACAGACTGTGGAGGGTGGGCGCGCCGACCGGCGGTGCGCACGACGTCGGGAGGGTGCGTGGATCGGCAGGGCGTGGCCAGCGAGCTGTACGGGCTTGCGCCCAGCGAGTTCACCGCCGCGCGGAACGCCCGCGCGAAGGAGCTGCGGGCCGACGGGGACCGTGAGCTCGCCGCCTGGGTCCAGAAGCTGCCCAAGCCGTCGACCGCGGCGTGGGTGGTCAACCTGCTGGTGCGGCGCCAGGCCGCGCAGATCGACCAGCTGCTGGACCTCGGCGCCCAGCTGCGCGAGGCGCAGGCCGACCTGCAGGGTGAGGAACTGCGCCGGCTCGATCGGGAACGACGCAAGGTCACGGCCGCGGTCACGACGCAAGGGCGCCGGCTCGCGCACGAGCTCGGCGCGAAGGTGAGTCAGGCGGTCGCCGACCAGGTCCAGGAGACGCTGCACGCCGCGATGAGCAGCGAATCCGCGGCCGAGGCGGTCCGCAGCGGCACGCTGACCGATGCCCTCTCCGCCACCGGCTGGGGCGAGGTCGACGTCACCGCGTCGGTGGTGCTGACCACGCCGCTCGGTGAGGCGGCGGCCGGGGCGTCCGAACGCGTCGAGGAGCCGATCTCCCTCGACGACCGGCGTCAGGAGCGCGCCGAGCGCCGGCGCCGCGAGGAGGAGCGCCGGGAGGCAGAACGGCTTGAAGCGGAGCGCCGACGCCAGGTCGCCGGGGCCCAGCGTGAACTCGACGAGGCAGAGCAGGCCTTCGCCCACGCGACGGCCGAGCGCGACGAGGCGGGACACGAGCTGGACCAGACCCGCGAGCGCCGCGCCGAACTGGAGGAGCAGCTGCAGTCACTGCGCGCGCAGCTCGAGCAGGTGCAGGACGAGCTCGGCACCGCAACGGACAGCGCACGCGAGCTCGAACGTCGCCACGGCAGCGCAGCGCGCGCAGCCCAGCGCGCCGAGGCCGACGTGGAGCGCGCCCGTCGGCGTCTGGAGGAGCTGCAGTGACCGCGCACCGAGCAACCGCCCCTACCGAGCGGCGGGCACTCGGCATACTGCGGGTGAAACCCTGCACGCAGCAACGGGAGTCAGCGCACCTGGGTCTGCACGAACGGAGGCTTCTGCACGGTCGCTGCGACGTCGCGGCCGCGCACGTCGATCACCACCTCGTCCCCTTCTGAGGTGTCGGCGTCCAGCAGCGCCAACGCGATCCCCTGCTTCAACGTGGGTGAGAACGTGCCCGAGGTGACGAAGCCGGTCCGCGTCCCGTCGGAGCGACGGACCTCGCAGTCGGGCCGCGGGATCCCGCGCCCGGTGACGAGCAGCCCCCACGACTTGCGCTTCGCACCCTCGGCCCGCTGCGCCACGAGGGCGTCCCGGCCCCAGAACTCATCCTTCTTCCAGCCGACGGCCCAGCTGACCTTTGCCTCGACCGGCGTGATGTCGCGGCTCAGCTCGTGTCCGTGCAGGGCGTAGCCCATCTCGGTACGCAGCGTGTCGCGGGAGCCGAGACCGCAGGGCAGCCCGTCGAACTTCCCGGCCGCCTCCATCAGCGCGTCCCACACGGCTCCGGTGCTGTCCCACGGCACGACGAGCTCGTAGCCGTGCTCGCCCGTGTAGCCGGTGCGGCACACCGTGAACGGGCTCCCCTGCCACTCGGCGTCGACGAAGCTCATGTAGCCGTGGTCGGTCGGCAGTCCCATCGCCTGCAGCACCTCGGTGCTCTTCGGTCCCTGCACGGCGATGATCCCGAAGTCCTGGTGCTGGTTTTCGACGGTGATGCCCTCCGGTGCCGCGTCGGCCAGCATCTGAACGACCTCGGCGGTGTTGGCCGCGTTGGGCATCAGGAAGACGTCGTCGTCGGAGCGGAGGTACTGGATCAGGTCGTCCACGACGCCCCCGGTGTCGGTGCAGCAGAGGGTGTACTGCGCCTTGCCCGGCTCGATCTTGCGCAGGTCGTTGGCCAGGCACCGGTTCACGAAGTCAGCGGCACCGGGGCCGCTGACGCGGGCCTTGCCGAGGTGGCTGACGTCGAACAGGCCGACCCGCTCGCGCACCGCGGTGTGCTCTCGCACCACCCCGCCCCCGGGATACTCGATCGGCATCTCCCAGCCGCTGAAGTCGGCCATCTTGGCGCCGAGGGCGACGTGCCGGTCGTGCAACGGTGAGGTCAGCAACTGCGGGTCAGTCATGACGTGAAGGCTAGCGGTCCTCGTTATCCTCGGCGTGGCTGCCGCGACCGCGCACACCACCGTGGCCGCGGCGACTCGACCCGAGCGACCCCTCGTGCAAAGGACCCACTGTGCCCGCTCAGACCACCACCGTGAAGCTCACCGACCAGTCGCCGGCCGACGTCAAGGCCGACGCCCTGGTCCTCGCCACCGTCAGCACCGCCAACGGCGCCGCGCTCGCCGGCCCGAACCTGGGCCGCAAGAGCGCGGGCCACGTCGCGACGATGATCGAGGCGCTGGGGGTCAAGGGCCGGGCCGGTGAGGTGGTCGTCCTGGGCCCCGTCCCCGGCGTCACCGCGCCGGTCGTGGTGCTCGCCGGGCTCGGTGAGGTCGTCGGCGAGAAGGCCACGGCGACCTCCGCGGCAGGCAAGCGGGCGCACCGGTCCGGGCTGTCGGCATACACCCCGGAGAGCGTGCGGCGCGGCTTCGGTATGGCGATCCGTCGCGTTGGCGCCAAGGCGAGCGTGGCCGTCGCCGCCCCTGTCGAGGACGCCGAGCTGGTGGGCGCGGTCGCGGAGGGCGCGGCGTTCGCGGCGTACGACTACGCCAAGCAGACCGGGAAGGAGAAGGGCGACCGGAGCCGCACCGGAACGGTCCTGGTCGTGACCCCGCTGGGCAAGGACAAGCGGGTCAAGGCGGCCGTCACCCGCACCAACGTGCTGGCGGCGAACCTTGACTACGCCCGCGACCTGGTCAACACGCCCCCGAACCAGCTCTACCCCGAGACCTTCGCCGACTCGGTGCGCAAGCGCGCGGCCGGGACCAAGGTCAAGGTCGACGTCATGGACGAGAAGGCCCTCGCCAAGGCCGGCTGCGGCGGCATCCTCGGTGTCGGCCAGGGCTCGGCCCGACCGCCGCGCATCGTCACGATGACCTACAAGCCGGCCAAGGCGAAGACGACGCTGGCCTACATCGGCAAGGGCATCACGTTCGACTCCGGCGGCCTGTGCCTCAAGCCGGGTGGGTCCATGGTGACGATGAAGTGCGACATGGCAGGAGCCGCCGCGGTCGCCGCGGCCGTGCTCACCATCGCCGAGCTGGGCCTGCCCATCGCCGTCACCGGCTACCTGTGCCTGGCCGAGAACATGACCGGCTCCAGCGCCCAGCGGCCCGGCGACGTGGTGACCATGCACGACGGGCGCACGGTCGAGATCATCAACACCGACGCGGAGGGCCGCCTCGTCATGGGTGACGGGCTCGCCCTCGCCGCGGACACCCGGCCGGACGCCATCGTGGACATCGCCACCCTGACCGGCGCCGCGGTCCGTGCGCTCGGCAACCGCACCGCGGCCCTGATCGGCAACGACGACGACTTCGAGGCCGACGTCAAGCGGGCTGCCGACGCCGCGGGCGAGAGCTTCTGGCAGATCCCGATCACCGAGGAGACCCGCGCCGGCATGGACTCCCACGTCGCCGACATCAAGCACACCGGTGACGCGGTCGGCGGGATGATGGTCGCCGCGGCGTTCCTGCGCGAGTTCATCCCGGACGGTGACGGTCAGGAGGGCGCCACCCCGTGGGCCCACCTCGACATCGCCGGGCCGGCGTTCAACGAGAAGGACGCCTTCGGCTACACCCCCCGCGGGGGCACCGGCTTCGGCACGGGCACCCTCGTGCGGCTGGCCGAGGAGCGCGCCGGCCACTGAGACGAGCGCTGAGACGAGCGCTGAGACGAGCGCTGAGACGAGCGCTGAGACGAGCGCTGCGCCCGGCCGCCCAGACGAGGAAGGCGCGGACCCCATCCCCGGGGTCCGCGCCTTCGGTCTCGGGCGAGGCGTCGTCAGCCGCTCTTGCGGCGGAACATCTGCTGCGTCCCGCTGGTCTCCGCGCGGTGGGCGCTGTGGACCTTGCTGCGCTCCCCCTCCTCGGACACGTCCCGGCCTGCATGGGCCTGCTTGCGCTCCAGCGCCTCGCGGAACTTGCGCTTGGTCTCGTCGGACGGTCCCTTGCTGCCACCGGATGTCATGCGCGCCTCCTTCGTCGGTGCGGCACCACCCTCGCACCGACCGGGGCCGGGGTCCACCGATATTCGTGGTGGGTCCGGCTCAGCCGGCCGTCCCGTCGGTGCGGTCCTGGTGTCGCTGCCGCGAGTTCCACTCCCGCATCCGGCCCGGGTAGCCGGTCTGGTTCACGTCATAGACCGGTATGCCGAGCAGCTGGCCGAGCTGGAAACCCGCCTGCCGTGAGGGCACCGCGCGCCGCGTCCACTCCCCGTCGTGGGCGATGAGCACGATGGTGGACGCGGTCACGTTGGTGGCCGGCTCGACATACGCCTCCACTCCCCTACGGGTCGCGACGAAGCGCTCGCAGTGGGCGCGCACCGCCGTCGTGTCCACCCCGTTCACGACGCGGTGCCGCACCGCCCCACCCGAGCTGCTCCGCCCTCCGCGGAGCCGGTTCAACCACCCCATGCCCTCGGACTCTATCCAGCACGACTGGGCGATCGCTGTCACCGCCACGGTGTCGGCGGGCCGAGCATCCCGATGCCGGTGCGCGACTGGGGTCGACATGGCCGGTGACCTGCTTGCGCCCGCGCGTCGCATCAGTGACAAGATGCACTACGACGTCGCGGCACCGATGCTGCCACCGGTTGCCGCGGCAGGAACGGTCCGCGACACACGGCTACGAAGGCAGGAGCAACCGCGATGTCGGCTCAAGCCGAGGAACAGTTCGACCTCGTCGTTCTGGGTGGCGGCAGTGGGGGCTACGCCTGCGCCCTGCGCGCGGCCGAGCTGGGTCAGTCCGTGGCGCTCGTCGAGAAGGACAAGCTCGGCGGCACCTGCCTGCACAGGGGCTGCATCCCCACGAAGGCGCTCCTGCACGCCGCCGAGATCGCCGACAGTGCCCGGGAGGGCGAGCGGTTCGGCGTGAAGACGACGTTCGAGTCGGTCGACATGGCGGGAGTGCACAAGTACAAGGACGGCGTGGTTGCCCGGCTGCACAAGGGGCTGCAGGGGCTGGTCACGTCGCGCAAGGTCACCTACGTCGAGGGCGAGGGCCGACTGGTCGCCCCGCACACGGTTGCCGTCGGGGACCGTCGCCTCACCGGCCGCAACGTGGTCCTGGCCACCGGCTCCTACGCCAAGACGCTGCCGGGGCTCGAGCTGGGCGGGCGGGTCGTCACGAGCGACCAGGCGCTGTTCCTCGCCGACGTGCCACCACGCGTCGTCGTGCTCGGCGGCGGGGTCATCGGGGTGGAGTTCGCGTCGGTCTTCCGCTCCTTCGGGGCCGAGGTCACCGTCGTCGAGGCGCTCCCGCGCCTGGTGGCGGGCGAGGACGAGGCCGTCTCCAAGCAGCTCGAGCGCGCCTTCAAGAAGCGCGGCATCAGGGCCCGCACGGGCGTGTCCTACTCCGGGGCGAGCCAGGACGGTGACGTGGTCACCGTGACGCTGGAGTCCGGGGACACCCTCGAGGCCGACCTCCTGCTCGTCGCCGTCGGTCGCGGCCCCCGGACCGAGGGTCTCGGCTACGAGGAGCAGGGCATCGCGATGGACCGGGGGTTCGTCCTCGCCGATGACCACCTGCGCACCAACGTCGAGGGCGTCTACGCCGTCGGCGACATCGTCCCCGGACTGCAGCTCGCGCACCGCGGGTTCGCCCAGGGCATCTTCGTGGCCGAGGAGATCGCCGGGCTCAGCCCGGCGGTCATCAAGGAGAGCGGCATCCCCCGCGTCACGTACTGCGATCCCGAGATCGCCAGCGTGGGGCTCACCGAGGCCCAGGCCAAGGAGGCGCACGGCGAGGTCGAGACCTATGAGTACAACCTCGGCGGCAACGGCCGCTCCCAGATCCTGCAGACCCAGGGGTTCGTCAAGGTGGTCCGGGTCAAGGACGGCCCGGTCGTCGGGGTGCACATGATCGGCGCCCGCATGGGCGAGCAGGTCGGCGAGGCCCAGGTCATCGTCGGCTGGGAGGCCCTGCCCGACGACGTGGCGCCCTTGGTCCACGCCCACCCGACCCAGAACGAGGCGCTGGGTGAGGCCCATCTCGCCCTCGCCGGCAAACCCCTGCACGCCCACTCCTAGCCATCCCATCCCGTCCCCACCCTGCAAAGCGAGGAGACCTCCACACCATGTCTGAACGCGTGACCATGCCGGCTCTCGGTGAGTCGGTCACCGAAGGCACCGTGACCCGCTGGCTCAAGAGCGTCGGCGACCAGGTCGAGGTCGACGAGCCCCTGCTCGAGGTGTCGACCGACAAGGTCGACACCGAGATCCCGTCCCCGGTCGCCGGCACGTTGCAGGAGGTACTGGTCCAGGAGGACGAGACCGTCGAGGTCGGGGCCGACCTTGCGGTGATCGGGGAGGGCGCGCCCTCCGGAGAGGGCGACCAGTCCCAGGGCTCCGGTCAGCAGCAGGCCGCCGAGCCGGCGCAGGAGGAGCAGTCCCAGCCGGCCGCCCAGGACGAGTCGTCCTCCGGCCAGGCGCAGGCCCAGCAGGCACAGGCCCAGCCCGCCCAGGGCGGTGGCCAGCCGTCGGCCGGCTCCGGCGGGTCCGGTGGAGACGGCGGTGGCGAGAAGGTGACCATGCCGGCCCTCGGCGAGTCGGTCACCGAAGGCACGGTCACCCGCTGGCTCAAGAGCGAGGGCGACCAGGTCGAGGTCGACGAGCCCCTGCTCGAGGTCTCCACTGACAAGGTCGACACCGAGATCCCCTCCCCGGTCGCGGGCACGCTGACCAAGATCCTCGTGGGAGAGGACGAGACGGTCGAGGTGGGCGCCGACCTCGCGATCGTCGGCGGGTCCGGCGGTGGCCAGGCCGGTGGCGGCGAGCAGGCCGGTCGCCAGGCTGGTGACGGCCAGGAGGCCGGTGGCGGCGAGCAGGCCGGTGGCCAGGCAGGTGACGGCCAGAAGGCCGGGCTGGCCCAGGAGGCACAGCAGCAGGAGCAGGCCGAACAGCAGTCCCAGCAGGCCGCCTCCCCCACGCAGGCCGCGCCGCAGCCGAGCCAGGCTCAGCAGTCGCAGCAGGCGGCTCCCCAGCCCCAGCAGCCGCAGCCGCAGCCGAAGGCGGAGGGCGACGGCGGCCGGGAGCCGACCGGCTACGTCACCCCGCTGGTGCGCAAGCTCGCCGCGGAGAACGACATCGACCTGGCCTCCATCACGGGCACCGGGGTCGGTGGCCGCATCCGCAAGAAGGACATCCTCGACGCGGCGCAGGCGCGTCAGCAGCCGGCCGAACCGGCGCCCTCCGCGCAGCAGCAGGCTCAGCCTGCCGCTGGCGGGGGCCGTTCGGCGGAGGCGGTGGCCGCCATCGCGGCCAAGCGCGGCACCACCGAGAAGATGAGCCGGCTGCGCAAGGTGATCGCCCAGCGGATGGTCGAGTCGCTGCAGGTGTCGGCCCAGTTGACGACGGTGGTCGAGGTCGACGTCACCAAGATCGCCCGGCTGCGGGACCGCACGAAGCGGGAGTTCGAGGCCCGGGAGGGCGTGAAGCTCAGCTTCCTGCCGTTCTTCGCCCTGGCGACCGTCGAGGCGCTCAAGGAGCACCCGAATGTCAACGCCAGTGTCGAGGGCGACAACATCGTCTACCACGCCCAGGAGAACCTCGGCATGGCCGTGGACACCGACCGCGGCCTGCTGGTCCCGGTCATCAAGGACGCTGGCGAGCTGAACATCGCCGGGCTGGCCAAGAAGATCGCCGACCTCGCCGAGCGGACGCGCACCAACAAGGTGTCCCCCGACGAGCTCGGTGGAGGGACGTTCACGCTCACCAACACCGGTAGCCGTGGTGCGCTGTTCGACACCCCGATCATCAACCAGCCGCAGGTCGGCATCCTCGGGACCGGTGCGGTCGTCAAGCGCCCGGTCGTGGTCACCGACCCCGACGGCGGCGAGACCTTGGCCATCCGGTCGATGGCCTACCTCGCGCTGTCCTATGACCACCGGATCGTCGACGGCGCCGACGCGGCTCGCTTCCTCAACACGGTGAAGCAGCGCCTCGAGGACGGCCAGTTCGAGGTCTGACCGCGAGGGGACCGACCCTCAGGCGGCCGGCTGCCAATCGACCAGCCGCCATCCCTGCCCCGGCCCGAGCCAGCGCAGGCGGAACACCACCGCCTCGTCGGCTCGGGCCGTCGCACGTCCCGTGCCGTCCTCGCCCACCAGCCGGTAGGCCGAGCGCTCCACCCGCGACCGCACTCTCACCTCGCGCGCGCCGTCACCGCCCAGCACCCGAGCCGAGCGCACCGTGAAGTGCAGGCCCTCGTAGCGCACCCGCATCCGCGCCGCCTGCTGCAGGTCCGTGCGGTCCCTCGAGAACGCGACGGACCCGGCCGCCACCGCCCGGCTCAACAGCGGGACGGAGCCGCCTCGCCAGGCCCGGGCACGCGCGTCGACGAGCTGCTGGAGCACCTGCACGGGTGACCGGCGCACCGCCTCCTGCGAACGCAGACCCGCTGCCGCCGGTGTGGGTGACCGCGTCGGACGGGCCGACCCGTCCCCACGCGACGGCTCCGACGCCGGCGGGGTCGACCGGGCGGACGAGGACCGCGCCGGTGCGGCGTGCGAGGCTCGCGAACGCTGCGGCGCTCGCACCGACGGCACCTCGGCGTGGGCGGCCCGGCCCTGACCCGCTCCCGGGTGCAGGCGGTCGTAGGCGACCCGGGCACCGGCCCCGAGCCCGCCACAGACCACGGCCACGGCCACGACCGCCGCCGCCAGCTGCGCCGGACGGGTCCGCCACCACGGCGACCGGACCCGGGAGCAGCGCGGGGACTCTTCCGCCGCTCGCCGCCGGAGGCGGTGGGTCAGTCCCGCCGCGGGGTCGGCGCCGACCGCCAGCGTAACCGGCTCGGCAGCAGCGGCCTCGAACAGTTCACGCGCCGCCTCCCCGGCGGACGGCCGGTCCGCCGCCCGGCTGCTCAAGCAGGCGTTCACGGCCGCGGCCAGCCGCGGCGGGAGGCAGGGCGCCAGCTCCCCGAGCGGCCGGCGCAGCGGAGCCGGCTCGGGCGGCGAACCGGTCAGGCAGCACCACGCCACGGCGCCCAGGCCGTAGACGTCGGCCGCCGGCTGCGGCCGCTGCCCGTCCAACACCTCCGGCGCCGTGAAGCCGCCGGTGCCCCACACCTCGGGGCGCGCGTCCCCCGCGATCCGCGACACCCCGAGGTCGCCGAGCAGCGGCTTGCCGTCGGCCTCGAAAAGCACGTTCCCGGCGGACACGTCACCGTGCACGACCCCGCGCGCGTGCAGGTCGCCCAGCGTCCGCGCCAGCGGCGAGAGGACGGTGACGACCTCGCCCGGCGTGAGGTGACCCCGTCCGGAGATCACGGCCGCGAGGGTGCCACCCTCGGCCAGGTCGGTGACCAGGGCGAGGCGGCCATCCTCAAGGTGGCGGGTCTCGAGCAGGCGGACCACGTGCTCGTGGGCGACCCGCTCGAGCAGCGCCGCCTCCCGCAGGGCGGCCTCGAGCCCGTGCACCGGGTCGACCACCTTCACCGCGACGCGGTGTCCATCGCCCGCCACGGCCTCCCACACCTGGCCCGACCCGCCCCGGCCGAGGCAGCGGCCGGTGACGTAGCCGGGAAGCTGCGGGGTCGGCATACCGTGTGCTGGGCTGTCCACCCGCTCGACGATGTCAGGTTCGGCGCGCCGACGTCGTCCGTCATCCACAGGCCGGCTCTGGTGCGCCGTACCCTCTAGTCTCCGGGCATGCCGACCGATACCCCGACGATCTTGGCCACCTCCGGTGGCTACCGCCAGCACCCGCGACTGCAGGTGGCCTTCAACGACCTCGTGCACCACGCCGTCGCGTTGTCCGGCGCCGCCGGCCGGCGGCCCCGGGTCTGCCATCTGGGCACCGCCGGTGGGGACCAGCGGTGGTGGGGCGACGCAATGACCGAGGCGGGCCGGCAGGCCGGCTTCGACCTGACCAACCTGACCCTGTTCCCCATGCCCAACGTCGAGGACCTCGAGGCTCACCTCATGGGCCAGGACGTCGTGTGGGTGAACGGCGGGTCCGTCGCCAACCTGCTGGCCGTGTGGCGGGTGCACGGCCTGGACGAGATCTTCCGGCGGCTCTGGCAGGCCGGCGTCGTCCTGGCCGGAGTGTCCGCCGGGTCAATCTGCTGGTTCACCGGCGGCACCACCGACTCCTTCGGTCCGGAGCTGCAACCGGTGACCAACGGCCTCGGGCTGCTGCCCTACGGCAACGGCGTGCACTACGACAACGAGGAGCGGCGCCGGCCCCTGGTGCACCGACTCGTCGCCGACGGCACGCTGCCCGACACGTGGTGCACCGAGGACGGCGTCGGGTTGGTGTTCCGCGGCACCGAGATGGTCGAGGCGGTCACCGAACAGGACGGCAAGCGGGCGTACCTGGTGACCCGGGACGGGGACCGGGCCCACGAGGAGCCGGTGCCCACCCGCCGCCTGTGACGCGTCACAGCGGGCGGTAGCGGTGTTCCGGTCGGCCGGCGGAGCCGTACCGGAGCTGACGCTTCACCTGGCCGTCTTCTTCCAGGTGGTTCAGGTAGCGCTGCGCGGTCGCCCGGCTGATGCCGATCACCTCGGCCACCTCCGCGGCCGACATGTCGGAGGCCCGCTTGCGCACCGTGCTGAGGACGAGCTCGAGCGTGGGGGTCGAGTTCCTCCGCTCGGGCGGGGCCGGTTGCCGGAGCGTGGCGTACAGCCGGTCGACATCGGCCTGCTCGGCCTCGGTGGGCAGCTCGGCCATGCTCTGGCGCAATCGCCGGTAGCTCGTGAGCCGTTCCGCCAGGGCCTTGAACCCGAAGGGTTTGACCAGGTAGTGCACCGCGCCCAGCTGCATGGCGGTCCGCACGGAGGCGAGCTCTCGGGCCGCGGAGATCACGATGACGTCGGGTGGCTCCGGCTCCAGACGAAGGGAACGGACCACGTCCAGACCACTTCCGTCGGGGAGGTAGATGTCCATGAGCACCAGGTCGAGGCGCAACTGCCGCGTCAGCGTCAACGCCTCCGCCGCGGTGTGGGCCGTCCCCACCACGGTGTAACCGGCCACGCGGGCGACGAGCGCCGACTGGACAGCCGCGACGCGGTAGTCGTCATCGACGACGAGGACGCGGATGGGGGCAGGCTCGGTCACGGCTGCCCCACCTCGGCTCCGACGGGCGCCGGATGCCGTGGCAGCCGCACCGTGAACTCTGCGCCCGGCCCCTCCGAGACCGTCACCGACCCGTGCAGCCGTATGACGAGTCGGTGCACCAGGGCGAGCCCCAGGCCCCCGCGCGTGGCCGTGGGCCGTTCCTTGGTCGTGAACCCGTCCCGGAAGATCAGCTCGGCGGCTCCGGGCGGCACGCCGGGTCCGTTGTCCGCCACCGTGACCGTCACGAAGTCGTCCTCCTCGAGGATCCCGAGGACGACGCTTCGCGGCGGTGCAGTATCGGACAGCGCGTCGAAGGCATTGTCGATCAGGTTGCCGATGATGCTCGTCAGGGCCTGCGCCTTGTCCGGGGCGTCGCTCAGCCAGGTCTCCGGGGCGATCGTGAGCTCGATCCCGCGCTCGCTGGCCTCGGCGGCCTTGCCCAGCAGCAGCCCGACGACCTGCGGCGCGGCGACGCGGGTCCGCAGCGTGTTGTCGAACTCCGCCGCCGTGCCGCGGACCTCGAGGATGTAGCACAGCGCCTCGTCGGTGAGCCCGAGCTCCAACAGTCCCGCCACGGCCTGCATCCGGTTGGCGAACTCATGCTGTTGGGCGCGCAGCGACTCGGTCAGGCTGCGCTCGCCGTCGAGCTCGCGGAGCAGTCCAGCGGCCTCGGTCCGGTCCCGCAGCGTGACGACGGCACCGTGCGGTCGTCCCGCGATGGTCACGGGCATCCGGTTGATGACGAGGCAGAAGTCGTCGGTGAGGACGGTGGCGTCCGGGGCCGCCTCCTCCCCGGCCAGGACGGCACGCAGCCGGCCGTGCGGCAACACCTCGTCCAGGGAACGGCCGACGACGCCCATGTGCAGCCCGAGCAGCCGCTGTGCCTCGTCGTTGACCACGCTGATGAGCCCGTCGGCGTCGAAGGCGATGACGCCCTCGCGGATGCCGTGCAGCATCGCCTCGCGTTCCGCGAGCAGCGCGGAGATGTCGGCGAAGGCGACGCCGTGCGTGCGGCGGCGCAGCCGGCGGGAGAGGCCGACGGCCGCCACGATGCCGACGGCGAGCGCCGCCCCCGCGTAGCACAGGAGGTCGGGAAGGGCCGCGAGGAGCCGCCGGTGGACGCTGTCGTACGCGATGCCGACGGAGACCGCGCCGATGATCCTCCCGTGCGCGTCGCGGAGCGGGATCTTGGCGCGGGCCGAC